>DASUVL010001001.1:0-16433 GCA_036379015.1 Niastella sp. | reverse complement strand
AGGAAATACTTACGCAGGACCCCGGTTATATTGGTTCTTATTACCATTTGGCCAAATTACTCGAACGCACCGGTGATACCAATGCGGCCATTCAATGGTACGAAAAAGGGATGGAGGTGGCTAAAAAAGCAGGTGATCATCATGCTTTTGGGGAACTGAGGAGTGCGTACGAGGAACTCACTTTTTGATTTTGAGATTTAGTATTTGTCATTTGTGATTTGGTTCTTGTGATTTGTCATTTGTGATTTTAATTCATTTCATGAATCTTCTTCAACGATTTCAGCAATACGTTTCTGATCTCCACCTTTTTTCTCCAAAAGATACATTGCTGCTGGCCGTGAGCGGAGGTGTTGATTCAGTGGTATTGTGTGAACTATGCAAACAGGCCGGCTATTCATTTATAATTGCACATTGTAATTTTAAACTACGAGGGGAGGAGAGTGAACGCGATGCCGCTTTTGTACAACAGCTGGCGCTTACATATAATGTACCGTTTTGGGTAAAGGAGTTTGATACCGAAGCGTATGCCGATGATCGTAAATTGTCGATACAGGAGGCTGCGAGGGAGCTGCGGTATGGGTGGTTTAATGAGTTGCTGAAATCGGCAATCGGTAATCGGCAATCGGAAGCCGGAAGCTGGAAGTCAGAAGTCGGAAGTCAGAAGTCGGAAGAACCTATTCACCATTCACCATTCACCATTCACCTTCTCACCGCCCACCACCTCGACGACAATATTGAAACCATGCTGATGCATTTTTTCAGGGGCACTGGCATTCATGGTTTACGTGGGATGTTGCCCAAACAGAGCCATATCGTACGGCCCTTACTGTTTGCCCGTAAGCAGGAGTTAGTAGCATTCGCCACAGAAAATAAACTGCGTTGGGTAGAAGATAGTTCCAATGCCCTGGATAAATATTCACGTAATTACTTCCGCAACCAGCTCATTCCATTAGTACAGAACATTTACCCCGAAGCAGAAAATAACCTGGCCGCCAACCTGCGCCGGTTTGCCGATATGGAATTATTATATGAACAAGCCGTTGACCTGCATAAGAAGAAGTTGCTGGAATATAAAGGACAGGAGGTGCATATACCCGTACTGAAGCTGCAGAAATCGCAGCCATTGCATTCCATCGTTTATGAAATTATAAAAGCGTTTGGTTTTACGCCGGCACAGGTCGATGAAGTGATCCGTTTACTGGAAAGCGAATCGGGACGGTATGTGGCATCTGCCACCCACCGCATCATAAAAAACAGGCGCTGGCTCATCATTGCACCGGCACAAGCCGAACATGCTCAAACGCTGGCAATAGATGACAATGAAAACAAGATCGTGTTTGAAAATGGCGCACTCGTTTTTTCGCCATTGAATAATAAAAATATTCAGCTGACCAATGACCCAGCTACGGCTTTTATTGACCATGCTGAGCTCCAATTTCCGCTGATCCTACGCAAATGGAAAAAGGGTGATTATTTTTATCCGCTGGGATTACAAAAGAAAAAGAAGATCGCCCGTTTTTTAATTGATCAAAAGCTATCGCTGACCGATAAGGAAAAAGTATGGGTGTTGGAAAGCAATAAAAAGATCTGTTGGGTAGTGGGCCTTCGCATTGATGACCGCTTTAAAATTACCGAAGCCGCCAAACAAATATTGAAGATAGAATTGGTAAAATAGGGGTGCCCATCGCATCCGGTACGGCAACAGTATGGCCATTTTTCGGTCCCGGTTATACCGGGGTTGCACAGCAGCAGCCTATTCAGTGCAACCCGGGTGGTAAGGCCAGTGCAGGATGGTGCCTTACGCAACGTGTCTGAATGTTGTTAGCACCGGTTGCCAGTAACCGGTAACTGGCATCCATTGTCACGTTTCACGTTTGCCGTTTTGTATTCTGCGTTCTGCCGTTTGCCGCCTCTCGTTTCACGTTATCAGAACCTGTCTGCGAAAGCCTGTACTTTTTCAATAAATTCTTCCAGAACATGGTAATCGGAGAGCAAATAACTGGTGGCAATTAAAAAGGCAATGCCATACAGCCCGCCAAAAATATGGGCTGAGTGATTAATTCTGCCACCCCCTCGTTTATCGAGATATGAGGAGATGATGATGTACAGTAATCCAAAAACAAAGGCAGGTAATCCCCATTGCGGAGGTAAAAATATCAAACCTATTTTCTGCAGCGGATTAAGCATAATATAAGCAAAGATCACCCCCGAAACGGCGCCGGAAGCACCCAGGCTCCTGTAATTTTCATCCGTTTTATGTTTAAAGTAGGTAGGCAGTAAACAGGCAAAAAGCGAGGTAACATATAATAACAGGTAAAGCAGTTTGCCTTTTTCCTGAAAAACCTGGATAAAGCTTGCTTCAACACTATCCCCAAACATGTAGAAAGCGTACATGTTGAAAAACAGGTGGCCATAATCGGCATGAATCAATCCACAGGTTAAAAAGCGGTACCATTGTTTGTTATAGGTTACGGCCGGCGGGTCAAATATGAAATCGTTGTATACTTTATCATTCGTAAAAGCTGCTATAGAAACCAGTACGGTAATGATAATAATGATCAGGGTTATGGTCATTGGTTTTTATTAAGGGCCAAAAATAGTAAGAAACGGGGTATGCTGCACATGTTACCAGTAAGTAGGGGCGATACTGCGGGGAAATGGGCACCTAACATAAAAGGCTAAGGGTAAACTTGTGTGCTGACAAACAAGTGCTGATTTTCTTTCCCAAAAAGCTATGTTAATTCCTGATTTGAAACAAATTTGCGTACTCCTACGCTAGTGCAATTGCATAGTTTTAATTATTTTCATGCTTCAATTGTGATTTCAATGCGTTGACAATCAGCAGGTGACAACTGTTTGGTGAATTGTTCCTCTATTTTGGCATCACCAGCGGATTGGCATGGTATAAGGCTTGCCTTATATATAATATCAATATGTGAAAATGGGAAAATGAATACGGCAGTGGCCGGTCGCACAAACAAAGGATATAGTCTTCATAGGTATAGAAATGGCCCCGACTTTTTCGGGGCTTTTTCATTCTTTACGGGCATGTTAGTCTTATCTGTGCCTCATTTCTAATGGGTTGGCTCTTATTCTTCTCTTATACTTGCTATATCTGTTCCTTATTTACCTTTGTTAGTAAACCACACCATGCCAGGCAATATTTTGATCATTGATGATGAAGAACAGCTCCGGAAATTGTTGAGCCGTATTATTTCCCTGGAAGGATTTACGGTTGAACAGGCCGGCACGCTGAAAGCTGCCTGGGCCCTTCTAGCTCAAAAAGAACCGGACATTGTATTGTGCGATGTAAAACTGCCAGATGGTGATGGCGTTCGCTTTGTTACTGCATTAAAGGAAAAGCATCCCCTGGTTGAGATCATTTTGTTAACGGCATTTGGTAATATTCCCGATGGCGTGCAGGCCATCAAAAACGGCGCTTTTGATTACATCACAAAAGGCAACGATAATGATCGCATTGTGCCCTTGTTGTACCAAGCGTTGGATAGAGCGATGGTGCAAAAAAGATCGGCTGTAAAAATTAAGGAGAAAGGCGCTTACACATTTGATGATATTATTGGTCAAAGCATCATACTGCAACAAGCTGTTCAACTCGCTCAGAAAATTGCCCCTGCCAGCGCCAACGTGTTGTTGCTGGGCGAAACGGGAACGGGGAAAGAAGTGTTTGCCAATGCCATTCATGCAAACAGCAAACGAAGCGATAAAGCCATCGTCGCCATCAACTGCAGCGCCTTTGCCCGCGATTTGCTGGAAGGTGAACTATTCGGCCATAAAGCAGGCGCTTATACGGGTGCGGTAAAAGATAAAAAAGGATTGATAGAAATGGCCGATGGCGGTACGCTGTTACTCGATGAGATTGGCGAAATGAATATTGACCTGCAGGCCAAACTACTACGGGTAATTGAAAACGGCGAATTCATAAAACTGGGCGATGTAAAAACCACCAAAGTAAATGTGCGCATCATTGCGGCCACCAACAGGGACCTGGTGAAAGCAGTAGCGGAAGGAAATTTCCGCGAAGATCTGTATTACCGGTTAAATGTCTTTACCATTTCATTACCGGCGTTGCGCGATCATGCAGAAGATATTCCCGCCCTGGCCGGTCATTTTTTAGCGTATTATGCAGCAAAAGAAGACAAACCCGTTTTACATATTCATAAAGATGCCTTGCAATTGTTGCAACAACATGCCTGGAAAGGCAACATCCGCGAGTTACGCAATGTGTTGGAAAGAGCTACGATCATGGTGGAAGGCAATACGATAATGCCCGAACATTTGCCTTTTGACATTCAGAAACAGGATAAAGGCGCGGCCAGTTTAACCTTAGCCAGCGTTGAAAAAGATCATATTCAGAAAGTGCTGCGTCATACCAATGGTAATAAGACTAAAACTGCAGTTCTGTTGGGAATAGGGTTAACGACGTTGTACAGGAAGTTAGAAGAGTACAAAATTGAATAACTCGAAAAGGTCGGATGGTTGTGATAAGTTGAAATTTCGTTGTTAAAAGAACCTGAAGTAAGAGGTATGAAGTAGGAGGTAAGAAATACAGGTTCTTCCTACTTCTTACATCCTACTTCTTACTTCGGATTCTTTAACCAGACACGGATCACATAAAACTACTGCCTAACTAAAGGAGGGTGCTGCACTGCATTCACCACCACCGGATATTTTTCTATAGTTACATTACTGGGGTCCAAACCAAAATTGATTGATTCTTTTACGCTCAGGTATTTCAAATTGAAATAGCTCTTCATCAGAAAATTCTTCCAGAAAGACAGCGCGTTTTCATACGATAGAAAACTCTCCATCACCAGGAAGCGGAAATCACCGATCTTACTTTCCTGGTAATGCTGCTCGTGCCTGGTGCTCACATCCACCTCCTGGGTATTTACCAGGTCATTCACTACCTGTCTGAAATAATAATCAATACGCGGCTCAATACGAAAGCCAAGGTTAAACTCTATAAAATACACATCATCTTTAACGATCGTGTCTACATGGTAACGCATGGCATAGGGTTCGTCCAGTACATTCACATGCACGAACCAATAAATATCTGCGCGCTTCGGCGATTTTGACAGAATGGAATTGATCGCTGATTTTTCAATTTTACGAGCCGTGCCCGAGCTCGTCAGGTATACCAGGTTGGTAGCATACTTGGGAATATTTTCATCCAGGCTTAGCCGCTTCAGCAGAGGAACGTACTCCTCAACCGGTACCATTTTCTTCAAGTCGTTGGTAATGTTGCGACCTTTACGCCATACATACATAATAGCGAATAAGACGGAACCAATGATCAGGGTTATCCAACCGCCTTCCTTTACTTTTTGCAGGTTGGCTGCCAAAAACGACAGTTCTATCGCCAGGAATAAACCGGTTACCAGCACGATCCATATCGCCGGTACCCGCTTGGTATATAAATAATAATTGATCAACACGGTACTCATCAGCATGGTGAGTGTAACGCTCAACCCGAATGCGGCTTCCATTTTGGTGGATTCCTTAAAGTATAATACCATACCCAGACAGCCTGCCATCAATAACCAGTTTATAAACGGAATGTAGAGCTGCCCTTTTATATTGCCAGGGAACAATACACGATGACGGGGCCAAATATCCAGTCGTATGGCTTCATTTACCAGCGTAAAACAACCGCTGATCAGCGCTTGGCTGGCAATAATGGCAGCCAGGGTTGCAATGCACAACGAAGGTATATATATAGCATTAGGTACAATGTGATAGAATGGGCTGATGGTACCCACTTGCTCACCCGTATGCTGCAATAACCAGGCTGTTTGTCCGGCATAACTAAGTATCAGCATGATCTTGATATAGATCCAGCTTATGCGAATGTTATTTCTGCCGCAGTGGCCCATATCGCTATACAATGCTTCCGCACCGGTAGTACACAGGAAAATGCTGCCCAATAACCAGAAGCCGCCCGGCACCTCTTTTAACATCACATAGGCGTAGTAGGGGTTCAATGCTTTAAATACACCAGGTGCATGGCTAAGTGCCATTGCCCCCAGTACACCAATAAAGGTAAACCATACCACCATCACGGGGCCAAACACTTTACCGATCTTATCTGTCCCAAACTGTTGGAAAGTGAATAACAGAATAAGGATAACGATTACAATGGGGACCGTATTTATGTGTGGATTTATTTTTTGTAATCCTTCAATGGCAGAGGCTACAGAAATGGGTGGGGTGATAATACCATCGGCCATTAAAAAAGCACCACCTGCCATCGCTGGGATAAGGAGCCACTTACCCCAGTAGCGCCGTATGAGGGCATAGAGCGATAAAATGCCGCCTTCCCCCTTGTTATCCGCCTGCAATGTGATGATCACATATTTAAGCGTGGTTTGAAAGAAGAGGGTCCAGAAGATGGCCGATAAAGCACCCAAGGCAACATCTTCTGTAATAACACGATCATGAAAAACCGCATTTAATGTATATAATGGAGACGTACCGATATCGCCGAAAACGATTCCGGTGGCGATTAATACCCCGGCAGCAGTGATCTTTTTATGAAATACAGCTGGTGATAACGATGGTGAACTCATTTTATGCTTCTTTTTAAACCTGTACCGGAAAATGGGTAGCAGCTCTGTTTACAGGCTGCGAATTTATCCTTTTCATTATTATTTTCCGGGCTTAATATTAGTATAAGCACCAGGTCAATTGTTACAGGGTAGCTATTCCATTTTATTGCCCACCCTTTCATTTTGATAAATCACCCTTTCAAAATGGAAGGGTTTGTATGTTTGGTAGCATGGCACCCGGTTAAGCGCTTTGCTGTATCTCTTTGTTAATTAGCTCCTTGTTACACATTCCGCAGTTTTTCATAATACCGGCACTATCCTGGCATTTCCTATCAACAAAAAATTACAACAATGCTAACATTCGTTCTCTTTTTATCCGGACTCGTTTGCTTTTATGTATTCTATAGATCTATTGACTTTTTTGAAAACATATAAATCATGATAAACGCATTATTTATTTTATCGATACTGGTTTTTGGCTACCTGTTATATGTATTAATTAAACCTGAAAATTTTTGATGGTGAACTCACCACTCACAATTATGACAACAGAACTATTTGGTGTAATCATTACGTTCCTGCTTTCGGTAATATTGGCTTTTCCGCTGGGAAAATATATTGCCAAAGTATTTAAAGGTGAACGCACCATCACCGATTTTATGAACCCATTGGAACGGTTGATCTTTCGCGTCAGTGGAATTGATCCTACCGCAGGCATGAACTGGAAACAGTTTTTAAAAGCGATGCTCTCCATAAATCTGTTATGGTTCGTGTACGCTTTTTTTGCATTGATGTTCCAGGACAAGTTACCACTGAACCCCGATGGCAATCCGGGACAAACACCCGACCTGGCATTTAATACAGCTATCAGTTTTCTGGTGAACTGCAACCTGCAGCACTATTCCGGAGAATCGGGGTTGACCTATTTCACGCAACTGTTTGTGATCACTTTTTTGCAGTTTGTAACGGCTGCTACCGGTATAGCTGCGTTGGTGGCTTTGTTTAATGGACTGAAAGAAAAAACGACCGATAACCTTGGTAACTTCTGGGTTATTCTGGTTAAATCAACCACGCGCATACTATTGCCATTATCAATCGTGGTGGGCATTGTACTGGCTTTTAACGGTACACCTGCCAGTTTTGATGGCAAGGATACCATTACCACCCTGCAGGGTGATACGGTGCAGGTATCACGCGGACCAGCAGCCGGAATGATCGCCATTAAACAATTAGGAACAAATGGCGGTGGTTGGTTTGGCGCCAACTCAGCCCATCCGCTGGAGAACCCCAACTATTTTACCAACATTATTGAAACCATTGCCATTACCCTTATTCCGATAGCGCTGGTATTTGCGCTTGGTTTTTATATCAATCGTAAAAAGCTGGCGTATGTAATATTTGGTGTGATGACCCTGCTGTGCGTACTTTTTATTTGTATCAATATATATTATGAAACAAAAGGTAACCCCGCCATAGATCGCATGGGTATTGCCCAGCAAATAGGCGCCATGGAAGGCAAGGAAATACGCCTGGGATCAGCATCCACCGCATTATGGAGCGTAGTTACAACCTCTACATCCAATGGTTCGGTAAATGGTATGCACGACAGTCTGATGCCTATGTCGGGATGTGTGGTTTTGCTCGACATGATGATCAATGCGCTGTATGGCGGTGTTGGCGTGGGATTGCTGAACTTTTTTATTTTCATCATCATTGCTGTGTTCATCAGTGGATTAATGGTAGGCCGAACACCTGAGTTTATGGGGCATAAAGTGGAGGCAAGGGAAATTAAGATAGCATCCCTGGTATGGCTGCTGACGGCTTTCCTGGTTAAAGGTGGAACAGCGCTGGCTGCGTACATGGTAGCTCACCATCCTGATATAGCATGGACGGTGAAACCATCTGCCTGGTTGAACAACCCCTCGTATCATGGCTTTTCAGAAATGTTGTATGAATTTACTTCAGCCAATGCCAACAATGGAAGTGGTTTTGAAGGATTGGGCGATAATAATATTTTCTGGAATGTAAGCACGGGCATTGTACTGTTACTGGCGCGCTTTATTCCCATCGTAGGGCCGGTGGCAATAGTCGGTTTGCTGGCCAGGAAAAAATACATTCCTGAAGCAGCGGGCACCTTACGAACAGATTCCATCACATTCGGAGCTATGACCCTGGCCGTTATAATCATTGTAAATGCCTTATCGTTCTTTCCGGCGCTGGTATTAGGTCCCATAGCTGAATACTTCACATTACATTAATTTGAACTGATCATGTCAAAAAGAAAACGCGACATAAAATTGTTTGATCCGGCTTTGGTAAATACGGCCATCAAACAATCCTTTATAAAACTAAGTCCCCGGTTAATGATAAAGAACCCGGTGATGTTTACGGTAGAGCTCGGCACCTTTGTGATGTTGGCCGTGGTGATCTATCAAATGATAACGCACGACAACACCCAGGGCGCCTTATGGTATAATATCGTAGTATTTGCTATTCTGCTGTTAACGGTGCTTTTTGCCAACTTTGCCGAAGCACTGGCTGAAGCAAGAGGTAAGGCGCAGGCCGAAAGCTTACGCAAAACAAGGGAAGAAACACCCGCCAAAAAGGTGGTGTCACCCGGCGAAATTTTTGGAAAGGAAATAAAACTGGTGCCCTCCTCGCAGCTGCGGTTAGGCGACCGGTTTGTATGTGAACCGGGTGATGTAATTCCCATGGATGGTGAGATCATTGAAGGAATTGCCACCATTGATGAATCAGCTATTACCGGTGAATCGGCGCCGGTTATCCGCGAAGCGGGTGGGGATAAATCCTCAGTAACCGGTGGTACCAAAGTTTTGAGCGATCGTATCGTGGTAGAAGTGACCACGCAGCCCGGTGAAACATTCCTTGATAAAATGATCGCGCTGGTAGAAGGCGCCAGCCGGCAAAAAACACCCAATGAAATTGCATTGACCATTTTGCTGGCAGCATTCACGCTCATTTTTATTATAGTTTGTGTAACACTGAAACCTTTTGCCGATTATGCTAATACGCCCATTACAATCGCAGCATTTATATCGCTGTTTGTTTGTTTAATTCCAACTACCATTGGTGGTTTATTGTCTGCCATTGGTATTGCGGGTATGGATAGAGCTCTTCGCGCGAATGTCATTTCAAAAAGCGGTAAAGCTGTAGAAACAGCTGGTGACGTAGATGTGCTGTTATTGGATAAAACCGGTACCATTACCATTGGTAACCGCAAAGCCACCAATTTTTATCCGGCCAATGGAGTAGGAAACAACAATTTCATCGATCAGGTGGTGTACAGCTCTCTGGCCGATGATACGCCGGAAGGAAAATCAATTGTTGAGCTGGCCGCAAAGCAATCGAATGCGGCACTCTCCCTTGATCAGTTTCGTCACCAGATGTTGGCTGTTTACCCGCCACCGCTAACTTTTATCAAATTTACCGCAGAGACCAGGAGCAGTGGCGTGAATTTGCCCAATGGAACAATTATCCGCAAAGGTGCATTTGATGCTATTCGTACTATGGCACAGAAGGCAGGTAACCCGGTTCCCAACGAAGTGGAAGAACGCGTCAAGAAAATTGCCAATGATGGCGGTACACCACTCGTGGTATCGGTAAATAACGAAATAAAAGGGGTGATCGAATTACAGGATATTATCAAACCTGGTATACAGGAGCGTTTTGAACGCCTGCGTAAGATGGGGGTGAAAACGGTTATGGTTACCGGTGATAACCCGCTCACCGCAAAATATATTGCCAATAAAGCCGGTGTAGATGATTTTATTGCCGAGGCAAAGCCCGAGGATAAAATGAACTACATCCGTAAAGAACAGGCAACAGGTAAGCTGGTTGCGATGATGGGCGATGGAACGAATGATGCGCCGGCGCTGGCGCAAGCCGATGTTGGCGTGGCGATGAACAGTGGTACACAGGCCGCTAAAGAAGCGGGTAACATGGTTGACCTGGATAATGACCCCACCAAACTGATAGAAGTGGTGGAGATCGGTAAACAATTACTGATCACCCGCGGTACGTTAACGACGTTTTCGATCGCCAATGATGTGGCTAAATATTTTGCCATCGTTCCGGCCTTGTTCATTACGTCGATCCCTGCTTTACAGCATTTGAACATAATGGGATTGAAAAGCCCTGAGTCGGCAATTTTAGCGGCCATCATTTTCAATGCGATCATTATCCCGATGCTGATTCCACTGGCGCTGAAAGGTGTTGCTTATAAACCCATAGGAGCAAGTGCCTTATTAAGAAGGAACCTGTTGATCTATGGCGTAGGCGGTGTGATCGTTCCGTTTATCGGGATCAAATTAATAGATCTGTTGCTGGGCTTATTTATGTAAAGTTTAAAATTATTGTAACAATGAAAAGTTTTTTGATACCAATAAAGTTGACACTGGTCCTGATAATAATATGTGCAGGTATTTTTCCCCTGGTTGTTGCACTGATAGGCAAACTGGCGCCAGGTGGCGGCAAAGGAGAGACCATAGTGGTAAATGGCAAAGTGATTGGCTATGCCAATGTTGGACAGAAATTTACTAATGATAAATATTTCTGGGGCCGTCCCTCAGCCGTGGATTACAATGCGGCCGGTTCTGCGGGTTCTAATAAGGGTCCTTCCAATCCCGATTACCTGAAAACGGTACAGGCAAGAATCGATACATTCCTGGTACATAATCCCGGGATTCAAAAATCAACAATCCCGGCAGAAATGGTAACGGCTTCGGGTAGTGGTCTTGATCCTGATATCTCTCCTGCATCTGCCTACGTACAGGTAAAACGGATCGCTGCAGTGCGTGGGTTGCCTGAAGATAAAGTACAATCATTGGTAGAAGACCATGTTGAAAAGCCATTATTGGGAATGCTTGGGCCTTCGAAAGTGAATGTGTTGAAGTTGAATGTGGCGTTGGATGGAATGAAATAAGAAGTAGGAGGTAGGAGGTAAGAGGTATGAAGTAAGAGGTTTTTCCTACTTCTTACTTCATCAATCAGGAGATTATAAATACATAAACAAAAATGAAAATAATATTATTGACAGCTACGGTATTCTATGCAGCTACCGGATTGGCACAAGACACAACCGTGCATACAGGCAATAAGGAGCAATTTGCCATTAGCGGTTATGCAGAAGCGTACTATAGTTACGATTTTAATAAACCAACAGATAATAATCGCCCTGGATTTATATATAGTCACAACCGAAGTAATGAGTTTAATCTTAACCTGGCATATGTAAAAGGAAGTTATTCCGCAGAACGGATACGGGCTAATATAGCGTTGGCAGCGGGTACTTATATGAATGCCAATTATGCAGCCGAGCCAGGTGTGTTAAAAAATATATATGAGGCAAACGTAGGTTATAAATTAAGTCGTAATAAGAACCTTTGGCTCGATATGGGTATTATGCCATCGCATATTGGTTTTGAAAGCGCCATCAGCAAAGATTGCCGTACAGTGACCAGAAGTCTATCGGCAGAAAACTCGCCTTATTATGAAAGCGGCGCCAAACTTACGTACACGACTGATAATGGAAAATGGTTATTCAGCGGAATGGCCCTGAATGGCTGGCAACGCATTCAGCGGGTGGCCGGTAATTCATTAATGAGCTGGGGCACACAGGTGCAATTCAAACCAACTGAAAAAGTAGTGTTGAATTACAGCACTTTTTTAGGTACGGATAAACCAGACAGCGCAAGGCTTTGGAGATATTTTCATAACTTATATAGTATAATTCAGGTAAACGACAAAGTAGAAGCAACCCTTGGATTTGATATTGGACAGGAGCAAGTAACAAAAGGTAAGAGCAAGATGAATACCTGGTATGCACCGGTAGCTATATTGAGGTATATGCCGGTGGCTCAGTGGGCCATTGCCGTACGTGGTGAATATTATAGCGATGAAGATGGGGTGATCATCGCCACCGGTACTCCGAATGGGTTTAAAACATCTGGTCTTTCTGCCAATGTTGATTATTTGCCGGTTAAGAACATCGCCTTGCGTTTGGAAGGTAGACTGTTGAATAGCAAAGACGATATTTTTACAAAGAAGGAAAGCACAACCAATACCAATACCGCGGTTACTTTTTCAGCAGCGGTAAGTTTTTAGCATATATGCACACACCTAACAACGATAAAGACGAACAGGTGCAACATTTTCTCGATCTGGCCAACCAGGCGGCGCGCGGGAAATTGAAAATTTACATTGGCATGAGCGCCGGTGTGGGCAAAACCTATCGCATGTTGCAGGAGGCACACGACCTGCTGCGTAAAGGGGTGAATGTAAAAGTTGGCTATGTAGAAACCCACAACCGGAAAGAAACACATGCATTAATAGATGGCTTGCCACTGATCCCCCGGCGGCAGGTCTTTTATAAAGGAAAACAACTGGATGAACTGGATGTACAGGCCTTATTGTTATTGCATCCTGAGATAGTGATCGTAGATGAACTGGCGCACAGCAATATTCCCGGTAGTAAAAATGAAAAGCGCTGGCAGGATGTAATCGATATCCTCGATGCAGGTATTGATGTGATCACCGCCGTGAACATTCAGCATATTGAAAGCATTAATGAAGAGGTAAAACAAATTACCGGGGTAGAAGTAAAAG
This sequence comes from Niastella sp., assembly GCA_036379015.1. Lineage (GTDB taxonomy): Bacteria > Bacteroidota > Bacteroidia > Chitinophagales > Chitinophagaceae > Niastella. The sequence continues at coordinate 3,240 of DASUVL010001001.1, read as the reverse complement.
AACGGGTACCTGATAAGTTATTGCAACTGGCCGATGAAGTGGTGAATATCGATCTTACCGCTAAGGAATTGATCACCCGTTTGCAGGAAGGGAAGATCTACGACCCTAATAAAGTACAACAGGCGTTGACGAATTTCTTTCAACCGGAGAAGATCCTTCAGTTGCGTGAGCTGGCGCTTAAAGAAGTGGCAGGCCAGGTAGAACGAAAAGTAGATTATACAGTCACTAAGAACAAGGCATGGCAACACGAAAGATTCCTGGCCTGCATTTCTACCGCACACGAAACGGCCCAGCGCATTATACGTAAAACAGGCAGGTTGGCATCATATTACAATGCCGACTGGTATGTGCTGTATGTACAAACGCCAAAGGAGGAACTGGATAAAATACCACTGGCAGCCCAACGTCACCTGATCAATAATTTAAAACTGGCTACTGAATTAGGGGCTGAAGTTTTACAGGTGAAAAGCCGCAACGTTGCGCAGGAGATCATCCAGGCGGCCATTGAAAAAAAGATCACAACCATTTGTATTGGTAAGCCGCATTTGAATTTATTCCAGGTTATCTTGCGAACCAGTCTGTTTAACCAACTGCTAAAGACCTTGTCGGAAAAAGATATTGACATCATTATATTATCGTAATGGCATTAAAGCTTAAAACAAAAGTAGCCCTGGGCGTCGGTTTTTTATTTGCGTTGCTGCTGCTGGTAGGCGGGGTAGGTTTTTATTACTTCAACAAGATCAGTATTGAATCACAGGATCTGTTAAAGGATAATTACAAAAGCGTTGAATACGGCCGCAAAATGCTTGATGCCCTGAATACCTGGGAAAAAGAACGGGATACGGCCCGTATCATATTTGAAGCAAACCTGGTTGCCCAGGAAAGTAATATCACCGAACAGGGGGAAACAAATGTTACCAATGCCTTACGCAAAGATTATAACGCATTTCTGCAACACGACGATTCCATGCCTTTGCAGATGTCAATACAAAAAAATATCAGCCGCATCATCCAGATCAATCTGAATGCCATCAATGAGAAAAATGCAACATCGCAAAAGGCTGTTGAAAATGCCAAGTTGATCATCGCCATGATCGTTACTTTTTGCCTGCTGATCGGGTTTACCTTTATGGTGAACTTCCCCGGGTTAATTGCCAACCCCATTACTAAACTAACCGAGGGGATAAAGGCCATTGCCAATAAAAATTACAGCCAGCGCATTCATCTGCAACGGAATGATGAATTTGGTGAATTGGCCAAAGCTTTTAATGACATGGCTGAACAATTGAATGAATATGAGCATAGCAACCTGGCGAAGATCATGTTTGAAAAGAAAAGGGCTGAAACCGTTATCAATTCCCTGAAGGACGCCAGCATTGGAATTGATAAAAGCGGCACTGTTCTGTTTGCCAATCAACAGGCCCTGCAATTATTAAATCTGAAAGAGCCGGAGGTAGTAGGGCATAAACAGTCAGATATTCAACAACGAAACGATCTGTTCCGCTTTTTAACCAATGAAGAGAACGGCATGCCGTTCAAGATCGTGGTGAATGATAAAGAAAACTATTTTACCAAAGAACAGATCGACATTCAACAGGAGAACGAGAAAATAGGGCATGTGATCATTTTAAGGAACATTACGCCGTTCAAAGAGCTGGATGTGGCAAAGACCAATTTTATCGCTACCATTTCCCATGAATTAAAAACACCGCTGGCTTCTTCTGATTTTAGCTTGCGGTTACTGGAAGATGAACGGGTGGGGAAATTAACGACTGAACAAAAAGAACTGGTGCAAAGTTTGAAGGATGATAACCAGCGCCTGCTCCGCATCCTGAGTGAATTACTCGATCTGTCGCAGGTAGAAAGCGGCAAGATGCAATTGAACCTGCAACCCGTACCGGTGAATGATATTATTTTAAAAGCGATGGGTGCTGTACAAAATGCAGCCAAAGAAAAGAATATTCAGATCAAACAACAGCTTGCTGATGCGTTACCCGCCATGCAAGCCGATGCGGAAAAAGCCGTATGGATCATCAATAACTTTCTCACCAACGCCATTCGCTATTCAGCCCAAAACGATCACATTATTATAAAAGCCAGTCGGCCCGATGAGCAGCACATTGAAATTGGCGTGCAGGATTTTGGTATAGGCATCGATGCTTCTTTGCAACAAAAGATCTTTGACCGCTTTTACCGCGTACCGAATATTCATGAAAAAAAAGGTACCGGGTTGGGACTGGCCATCAGCAAAGATTTTGCCGATGCTATGGAGGGCGCTATCGGGGTAGATTCAACCCCCGGCAAAGGCAGTTACTTTTTTTGCCGGTTTAAGGTGGCTTGATCCTTCCCGGTTGTTTGGTCCTGTTAATTAAACCTGAATACAGATAATATAATTACACTACCGATCAGCACCAACTGAGCAACCTCGAAGAGGTTTATTCGTTTTTTGATATCAGTAACAGACGCTTTTATTTCACTGGTTAGCCTGCTTTTAATTTGCTTATAATTTTTTCTGTTGAATATTCTGAAAATTATAATGAGCACTACCAGGCCGATCTTTATCCTCAGCCATATTTGACCCCCATACACCGTGTGCATTTTAGCCATCATTAATATGCCGGCTGTTACAATAAGTCCGAGGCAGATGCCCATTACCCGGGCATATTTATCGGTTGTTATCAGCAACGCTTTTGTAATGGATGCATCTTTTTCGCTGAAACGCCATAATTGACTGTTGTTAATCATACTGGCGACAAACGTACCTGTAAATAATGCAAAGGCTGACAGGTGAATGGTAAGAATGACTAAATAAATAGAATGAGACATGATAATGCACTTTATTGTAAGTGCAAATAAAATCATGAAAATTCGCATGCACCCGTGATAAAGATCACAAAATGGCCGGCTTCATTCTTTTGTTCCGGATCCGGCTCAAGGTTTCTCTTTTTACACCCAAATAAGAGGCCAGTTGGGAAATGGATACCCGCTGTAACAGGTCAGGGTCATTCTTTTCTAAAAATTCATATCGTCCTTTGGCGGTGAGTATTCGAAAAAGATGTAATTGCTTTTCCTGTTTGGCGGCTATAAACTCCAGGTTTCTTTTACCCGCAATTTCAAGCTCAGGGTATTGCTTGATAGCATCCAATATATCTGCTTTATCGATCTTATGTACGATCATGGGTTCGCAGGCAACAACCGTGAAATCGGAGGGTTTATTGAAAAGGTAGCTGTTTTTATTGG
>DASUVL010001000.1:0-5208 GCA_036379015.1 Niastella sp. | reverse complement strand
TTTCCAAAATACCTTTTACTGTCATTCCCGCATATTTCATGTCCTGGTCTCCATTTTTTTAAATAGTCCAACAACAAGATTAACCACATTTCGCTGGCGATAAGCAGCTGGCGGACATTTATATTTCAGTTTGAATGCTGCCGTAAAATGTTCAACGCTGTTAAATCCTGAAGAGAAAGCAATATCGGCCACCGGCTGGGCGGTATTACGTAATAACAGTTCAGCATTTTTCAATCGAAGCGTCAATAAAAACTGATGGGGCGATTCGGTGGTAAACGTTTTAAAAAGGCGGCTGAAATGAAAAGGACTCACATAACAATAAGCTGCCAGCTGCATCAGGGAAATATCATCGGTAAAATGATTAGTGAGGTATTCTTTGGCTCTTTCTATAGTAACTAAATGATTTTGTTTTAACCGGGTATTGATGCGATCATCGGGTTTGTAATCCGTTATATTTCCCAATACTTTTTTAATTACCTCCATTACCAGGTTATCCAACTGCAGTTTGCTACCCGAGCGGGTAAGCACCAATTGTATAATATGAAAATGCAGGAACTCAGTTTCTGCACTGGTTTTAATGAGTGTTGAATGCCAGTCGTTATCTGTAAAAAACGGAATGCCACCATAATGTTCCAGCAATGCTGCGAAAAAATCTGTTTTAAATTCAAGGATGGTACATTCATCGGGCACAACGTGGGTATGGGTTACCGTTCGCTCAAAACCGGGTTTGGTAACCAGTACGCACCCATTGTAGGAATCGAATGAACGCCGAAATACATTAAACAGGAAATTGCCTTTGCGTACAAAACTGATACAAAAAGCGGTGTTGTATTCCGGTTTCGACGTACGGCAATCCGTACACCGGCACTTGAAATCCATAATGCGGTAAAAATCTGACTCATATAGGGTGAGAATGTCAGCTTCCATATGCTAAAATTACGAGTTTCAGGGATGGGGAGTTTGTTAGTTCTAATCTATTGGTTTTAAGCCATTTAGTCTGTTAAAACCCATCCTGAATAAACATTTTCTCCCATTTACAAGCGTAAACTGTCCCCCACGTTTTTTTTCACCCGTTTACAAACGCAAACCATACCCCCACGTTTTTTTTCGGCCATTTACAAACGTAAACTATGCCCCAGCGTTTTTTTTCGGCCGTTTACAAACGTAAACCATACCCCAGCGTTTTTTCTCGACCGTTTACAAACGTAAACTATACCCCCACGTTTTTTCTCGACCGTTTACAAACGTAAACCATACCCCAGCGTTTTTTTTCGACCGTTTACAAACGCAAACTGTCCCCCACGTTTTTTTCGGGCCGTTTACAAACGTAAACTGTCCCCCACGTTTTTTTTCGGCCGTTTACAAACGCAAACTATACCCCAGCGTTTTTTTTCGGCCGTTTACAAACGTAAAAATGAGCTTGCAATAATAGAAATGATTTGATTTTCAATCATGTATGTCAGCAGCAACCATGTAATGGACACTTGTAAAAGCTATTTCACTGGTTTTATGCCCACAGCCTGCAACCTTTTGGTGATAAATGCACCCAATTCCTTACCCTGCTGCTGGCCATTTTCAATGGCATCGCGGTAATGAATGCCGCCATACATCCGGGAAATGGCTGCTTCTGCTGCTGCATGGCGAAATGAGGAGAATGAACGGGCAGGTATCTCAAATATCTCTTCTGAATTATCGGTATAGGTAAACCGGTCACCCAATAAATAAGTTAACACTTCAGCTGCCGCCGTAGAGATAACACTGTGCCCACTGGTATATTCCGGGAATGGCGGGGTTTGCAACAGAGGCTGCCATTTTATATTGATGTACCGGTTGATATACGTTTCGGGCCGGATGCGGTTCGACCGGTATTTTTCATCCCAGCAACTGATAAAGGCATCATGGATGGTAATGCCAACTAACATTTGCACCGTGATGGTTGATTCAAAATCAAGTTGCGCTTTTTGTGCCGCAATAGCGGCAATGTTCATCCAATGCCCACCCGGACTGATCTTTTTATACCCGATAGACATATGGCCTGAGGTAGCTACTACAAATGGATTACAATCCCAGAAGGAGGCAATATTCAATTGTTCAGGCGTGGATTTTATCGATACATCATACACTTCCCTGGCAAGCCGGTAAAAGGAACTGTTGCTATCTTTACTAAATGCCACCGGTGGCAATGGCGGAAACTGGTTACATGAATCAATGATGAGCGGACGAACCGATTTCCAATTTGGTTCAACCGCTTCCATATAAGCCGGCGGCGTGGGATACCAATACCCATCGCCTTTTATGGGTGTATATCGTAATTGCGCACTTAATTTGCCATACCGGTCGCTTTTGGCGTAATCGGCAATACGGGCCGCTATGTAACTGGCTACGGCCACAGAGCTATCGATGATTGCCCGGGATACTTTCGCTTTTTGTTGTGTGGCAATAAACTGCTCTTCTTCTTCCTGCAGCCGGTAACCCGAAGGCAACATCAGGCGGCCTGTCTCTAAAATACAGTATATAGCCGCTATGCGATGATCGTAATCAGCCTGTTTGGTTGTAATAACATTTCTCTTGTATTGCTTCAGCAGCCCGCTCAGGGGGCTCAGCGCATTGTTGTTCTGAGCAACAATTTCATACGCTCCCAACATGCAATAGGCATAATAACGCGCGGCAGCCGGCGGATTCACCACATCATGCATCATTATTTTTGATAAAGAAAAAACGGCCGGTTGCAGAAAACGGGTAAATGTGGCGTCACTTTTATCTACTACAATTTTTTTCGTTGTACTTGTTTGCGCCGGAGTGGCCAGTGGTTGAAAAAGCAACAAAGCCAGCAGTATACATTTCCAAAATACCTTCTGCCCGGAAGAAAAAAATACTCCAGCGCCTGTTTCCAGACGCCAGAGCGTTGACATATCAAACAAACAAACTATCGTATAATGCATTTTTTATTGTACTTTATAAAATTGCAACGCTTCGTTGCAGATCCCTGCTATTATATACCAGCCTTTACTGGTCTTTATTTCAACAGCAGCTTTTACATCCCCTTTAATGCTCAATCCACTCCTGGGCTGAGGTATGTAGTTAAATTGCCCTTTGCCATCACCGGTAAGCAGACAACCATAATTGGCATTGATGCAACCGATCTTCAACCTGTTATCGGAATGATTACCCAACAGCAACAGGTCTTTTTTTCCATCGCCATTATAATCACCGGTAATGATATTAGTCACTACAGAGAACTGCGCCTCGATGGGCAATTCAGCCGGAACAAATTTCCCATTCCGGTTTAAGAAAGAAAGGGTACGGGTTTCGGTTATAGTCAACCTGCTTGCCTTTTCCAATTCCTCTTTTGCAAAAATATCTTTCATCGTTACCTGCGAATAGGCTGCATAAGAGGTGAACTTTTTCCGCATGGGATAGATCTGCTCATTTAGTTCATCGCGGCTTACAAACGGATAACTTGTACCTTTTATATAATAGTTAAAGAAAGGATCAACAGAACCGTTGTTATCAAAATCGGCATAATACAATTCACCGGGTTCTTTTTCCGAAACACGTATACAGGAATTTAAACCCAGGTTACCGGCTACAATATCATCATAGCCATCCTGATCAATATCCGTTACATGCAGGGTAAACCAAAATCCATTGGGTGCTTTATCGAAATACGTTTTGGTTTTATCAACAAACCCATTTGCGGTATTCATAAAAACCGATACCGGCATAAATTCACCACAGAGCACCAGATCTTTGCGGCCATCTTTATCGAGGTCGCTCCATTGGGCATCTGTTACCATGCCAATATTTGTAAAAGGAACTGTAGCTGTTGTAAAATGGCCTTTCCCATCATTTACCAATAAGTATGAAGTGGGTGTTAAAGGATAATACCCCGGTATTACCCGGCCACCAATAAAAAGGTCCATATCGCCATCGCCATCAAAGTCACAGGGTCGCACACATGATTTACTGTTAGCACTCAGGTTGGGCAATACACCGGTTGCTAATTTGAATTGCCCCCGGCCATCGTTTAGATACAGCTCATCCTGCAACGCACGGGAACCAGGTTCATATAATGCATAGCCGCCTTTAGCAATATATAAATCGGAATCGCCATCACCATCTGCATCAACAAATGTGGCAGCTGCTATGGAAGAGGTCGTTTCATCCCCGAAAAACTGATTGGGTTCTTCATAAAACTGTCCTGTGGAATTTTGGATATAAATTTTGCCAGGTTTGCTTTTATCACCACTCACAAAAAGATCTTCCAGTCCGTCTTTGTTTACATCGCCTTTGGCAATGACCGGTCCGGTTTTGGAATACATAAACAACATCAGCAACTGGCGCTTAAAATCATTTTCACTGAGGTCGGTGTGTTTGTAGGTAAATAATTCATTAGCGGGTGCAAAAATGGTTTTGCCAGCATATACCGGATCTTCTTCTATTATGGGTACTGGCTGCTCGTAATTTATATTTAATTGTTTGTTAGCTTCTACATTTGTAAGTACCTGCGACGTATGATCGGGCCAAACGATCTTTACCGAGTCAATCTTCGCGGCGCTATCTATGCCAAAATGCAAGCGGGTTGTAACGCAGGAAAGGTAACCGCGGGCCGGATTCACTTCTGCATATTGAACTGTATTATGCGCATATACCCATACTTTGGCGCCAATAGCAAACCAGTTGGGCTTTTTATAATGCAGGGTAAGGGAAAGATAGCCGGCCTTCGTGTTATCTCTTGCGGTATTCCGGTAAACAAAAGCATTTTCATTAATGTTATTGATCACCAGATCAAGATCACCATCGTTATCCAGGTCTGCATATACCGCCCCGGATGAGATGGCCGGCCTATCCATTCCCCATTGTTTCTGCTGGTTGGTAAAGGTGCAATTGTGGTTGTTCCTGAAAATATAATTGGCAATAGAGGTTGAGGGCATGGCGCGTATGAGGTCCATCAGTAGTACGGGTTCGCGATCCATTGCTTTTTTAACTTTGTAATCGCCATAATACCGCAAAAAATCTTTATTGGTATAGTCACGTAAGAAACCGTTTGTAACAAACAGGTCTTTATAGCCATCATTATCATAATCGGCCAGCAGCGGACTCCAGCTCCAGTCGGTATTGGATATGCCGGCCAGTTGACCGATCTCGCTGAAAGTAGCCTCCCCTTTTCTCCCGTCACCAGACGGGATAATACCATTATTCAAATGC
>DASUVL010000999.1:0-9291 GCA_036379015.1 Niastella sp. | reverse complement strand
TAAGATAACTATTCAATGGGCCGACAATGCGACCAATGAAGATCATTTTGTGCTGGAACGTTCTGCCGATGGCATAACGTATACCGACATTATACATCCTGCCGCAAATGCTACCTCATACAGCGACAGTACCGGGTTGGCGCCTAACACCACTTACTATTATCGCGTGCAGGCAGTGAATGCCGGCGGGGTTTCTTCTTATAGCGCCCCTGTCTCGGTAAAAACACCGCCCTTACCTTCTGCCCCAGCCGCTACCGTTTCCCCGGTCCCGGCCAACGGCAATCAATATGTTGACGCAGTTGCCGGCGCTCTTACTTTAAAATGGTCGGGCAGCAGCAATACCGAAAAGTATGCGATCTACTTCGGAACCGATACCAGCAACCTGGTTAAAAAAGCAGAAATAGCATATGCGGCCAATGCTTCCTATAATATCACGGGCTTAACTGATTTTGTAACCTATTACTGGCGCGTAGATGCCAGCAACGCAAAAGGTATTACCCAGGGCAATTTGTGGCAATTCAGAACCGCCAAAAATTTCCCTATAGGTTTAGTGGGCCACTGGAGCTTTGATGAAACCGAAGGCAGACAGGTTATCGATTCTTCTACCTACCAGGACCATGGTGTATTGGGGCTCGATGATGACAACCAAAACATTCGCGTAACCGGTAAAGTAAACAACGCACTTGATTTTTCAACCGCCAGTCAGGATATGTATGTGGTGAATGTTCCGCACCAGGACCATTTGTATTTAGATAAAAGTTCTTTCTCCCTGTCGTTCTGGATGAAGGCCGATGCTGCCTTATTACCAGCTGATAATAATACCAGCGCCTACCTGCTATGCAAAGGTTCCATCACGCGCAATGCCACTACCGGCGCTACCGGCAAACGTTTTGACATTGAGTTTAAGAACAAACAATTACGATTTGCCATCGATGATGATAATGACGCCAACGGTGGCGGTAAAGATGAATTGCAGGCAGATGGCACCCCATTCTTTACCGGCAACTGGGTGCATGTTACTACTATCAGAGATACAGCTACCAAAAAATTACGCTTGTACATGAATGGCGCATTGGTAAAAGAAACCGCCATTTCAAAAGCCAATGCCGGCATTGGAGAAGCCAGTGACCTCATCATTGGCAACATTGGCGCCCTGGAATTTCTTTCAACGGCCAACAAGCCCGCACCTTACAAAGGCATGCTCGATGAAGTGAAAATATTCAACTATGTACTCAGTGCCGATGAAGTGCTTGGGTTGTACCATACCAGTCCACTTCCTTTACAACCATACAGCCCATCACTGGCGAATGGCGCTATGCTGGAAGGTTATGGCGATAGTGTTCGCATTAGCTGGAAAGGTGGATTGAAAACCAATAAGTACAAATTATTCACCGGTACCGATACCAGCAATCTGTCGTTTGTGTCGGATGTAGCATTGAATAACCCAACATATACCTTTACCAATTTGACTGCCAAAACAAATTATTACTGGCGGGTAGATGCGGAAGGCGATGCCGGCACTACTACAGGCGCTACCTGGTTGTTCAGGGCTGTTTCTCCCAAAGGCATGACCGGTCACTGGAAATTTGATGAAACCACAGGTACTGTTGTTGCCGATAACAGTAACTATCATCAGAACGGAACGATCGTGAATATGCCTGAGGCGGCATTTACTACTGGTAAATTTGATAATGGTTTGCAATACCTCAACCCCGTTGCCGCCAGTGCCGTACAGGTGCCACATGCAGAACAACTATTGTTCGATGCCAATTCATTTTCTATTTCGTTTTGGATAAAGCTCACCAATGGTTCCAGCAATTATAATTCTTCCGGCGGTAAAGATTGCTACCTGATACATAAGGGACAGTTCACCGATCCCGGTGGTAAATGGTATGGTGTTCAACTGAAAGACAGCATACTTACTTTCGCCATTGATGACGCATCTGCAAAAAGTAATATTGATGTTAACCTGAAGAAAGCTTCTGCCTACCCTATTTTCAATAACAACTTTAGCCACATCATTGCCATAAAAGATACCGCCGCCAAACAGATCAGGTTATATATTAATGGTGTGCTTGCCGGTTCAAAAACCTATACTACCAGCGGCACCACAGGTAAAGCAGTTGCATTATTGATTGGAAACTCGGTGGAGAATAAACCCTTTCACGATGTGATGGATGATGTGCGTTTGTATAACTATACTTTATCAGCAACAGAAATTGCGTCCTTATATAATGGCAATCCGTTAATAACAGCGGTGACCGATCCGCAACCGGCCAATGGCGATACCAGCGTTCCATACGGCACCGTTAATTTGAGTTGGAAAGGAAAAGGACAAACCTATATTATATATGCAGGCGCCTCACCCGATAGCCTGGAGCAACAAGCTGCCGGCATTACGTCCGGGTCATTTGCGTTAATCAATGCTACCAGACTGGGCAATTATTACTGGCGTGTAAATGCGGTGCGCGACGGTGAAGTGGCCACCGGACCAACCTGGTTCTTTACAGTTACCGATACCGTACCACCGGTAGCGATCACCAAAAACATTTCAGTTACCTTATCAAATGGCACGGCAACCATCACGGCCCTTGCTGTTAACAATGGCTCATGGGACACTTATGGCATTCGAAGTATGCAGGTTGATAAAACCAGTTTCAACTGTACCAATATTGGTAACAACGAAGTACAGTTAACAGTCATTGATTCCAATAACAACCAGGCGACTGCCAAAGCCATTGTTACCGTAGTTGGTTCCATACCGGCACCGGCCATTACGGTCAGCCGCAGCAATCCTGTTTATACCGGCGGCGATGCCAATACCATTTACCTGGGCTATGGTGCGCAGCAATTAAAACTAACTGCCACCAATGCAACTACTGCTCAATACAGATGGAGTCCAGCTACAGCATTAAGCGATTCATCCATTGCCAACCCGGTATTTGCGCCAACACAAGCCGGTGAGTACCCCTATACGGCAAAAGCGACCAATGAATATGGCTGCACCGCTACATCATTAGTGAACCTGCATGTTAAAGATGTACGATGCGGAGGCAGAGAGCAAAAAGTAATGGTATGCTATCATGGATTTGACCTGTGTGTAAACAAACTGGCTGTGCCCATCTTTTTATTTATTGGTGGTGAACTGGGCGCTTGCGAAACAGGTAATGCACGCATAGCAACTAACACCGATCAATCGCAGACAATTATTGATGCGCAGCAAAAATTCATGGTGTACCCAACACCGGCAAGCAGCCATTGCACCATTGCATTTACCATGAATAAACCAGGAAAATACCAGGTAGAAGTGTATAATACACAAGGGCGCCTGGTACAGGTTATAGGCAAAGGCGAAACAACCAGTAACCAGTTGCTCACTTACCCCATGAACACCAGCCAACTGAGCACCGGTGTATACTTTATAAAACTGGTTACAGCCAGCGAAGTACGGGTTAAGCAACTGATCATTCAACGATAGTTCATATTTCCTGTTTCCCAATCATCACCGTTATCAAAAAAGGTGACCGATACCAATCGGTCACCTTTGGTTTTTCATATAATAAGTTCAGCCTGTGGTTTTGAGTAGCCATATTAAGATAAAGATGACTACAGATAAGGAATACTACCATTGCAAAGAATAACCAGAAAAAGCTGACCTTAACCAGTACAAATTAGAAATGCTACTATATATTCTGCGTAATCATGGGTTTATCATAATCAAATGGATCCCTGTTGTCATGGGCTTACAATGCCATGGCATGACGGGCTTACATCAATCAAAAACAAATGGAAAATGGTATGGGTAGGTAAGGTAACTGCCGCAGTAAATACTTGCAGCGAAAAAGAGACTCAGGATATACGAATTAAGGCGGGGCTAATTACAAATTGGGGGAATCTGATAATGTGTGCACTGAATGGTTGAAATGAAACGGAAGGAAAAGCAGGTTTAATTAACGATGAACAAAGAAGAAATTTTAAATTGGGTGGCCAAAAGTAAAATAATAAATTGAATAAAAAATAATTTGATAATATTCATTAAAAAAAATTAGTGTTTTTATTCAATCTTTTTAGATATGCATTGCGTTTTGACAAGTTGCCGGCAGGAAAAATAACTATGATCAAGTTATGTATAAAAGCGACAATTGTGTTAGATGCCGACAACGACCAGGCAGCTACAATAAAATAAAAAATGGTGAGCCGTCCGCCAGTTCGCGGAACAACCCACCTAACACCTGTAGAAAAAGAGCATTGTAACGGGGGTTGCTGGATCACCGTTTTATTTGTTACTTCCGGCAGTGTTATCAGCCGATATCTTTTTCTCAAGAATGGTAATATATTGTTGTGCGTCTTTATTTTCCGGATCTATCGCCAGGATCTTTTTCAAATTCTCCGTCGCTGATTTATAATCTTTTATCTGATTGGTTTCATATGCAGCCAGGTAGCCATATGCTTCTATCAACCACTTTTTATTTGTTTTATTAGTGGGATCTTTTTCAAGCATCGTGATCAACTGGTTGTACCAGGGAATGGCCGTTCCTTTCTCCATGGTAGAATCCATCAGAGAATTAGTACGGGCGCGCCAGTAATAGCCAAAAGCCTGGTCAGGATATTTCTGAATGTATGTACCGAATACTGTGTCAGCCTGTACAAATGCTTCCCCCTTGAAATGGGCGATTCCCCAATTAAACAGATCGATGTTGGTAGCCTTGGGATTGTCCTGGTAATACATGCCCAGCCATTGCGCCTGGTTTAAATAATCTTTACGGCCTTTATACAACTCTGCCAGCTTTTTATAAAAATGGAACCGCTCCGGATGGTCTTTTGCCATATTTACCGTTTTCACGTAATAGGTAATGGCAGAATCCTCTTTTCCCGGTACCGTAGCATACAGATCGGCCATTATTTCAAAATCTTTTACCACCTTATTGCTATCCGCTTCTTTTGAAAAATACAGGTTCATATTGGCCATGGCGTTGGCAGTATCCTTTGTACCCAGGTAGCTATAGGCCATTAATTTGTACAGCCGGGGCATGGAGTCACCATTATGTTGGCTCAGCAGTTGTTGGGCTTTTGTGATGGCAGACTGGTATTGTTTATTCAGGTATAACAGATCGGTATACAAAACATCGTTGTCTTTATCGTAATCACTTTTAGCTACGTATTGTTGAAAATACTGTAACGCTTTTTGTGCATCAGTAAAATAATAGTGATAATACATTTCGTACAAGGCAGGGGCATAGCTGCTATCTGCCTCCAGTACCTGGTTAAAATATTTCAGGTACATTTCGGGATTCTTCTGCGATACAAATATTTTTCCCATGCGAAACAACGCGGCCGCATTCCGGTTATCCTTTTCCAACGCAGCTGTATATGTTTTGTATGCTTCGGACCCATTGCCCAATTTGCGATTGGCATCGCCCAGCAAATTATACAATGCCGGATTCTTTTTATCCCGGTCAATGGCCTTATCAAGCAGTTGTACGGCATAATTTGCATCTCCTGTTTTGGCAATAATATGCGCTTCTGCTACAGCCGATAGTATGTCGGCATTCTTTTCCCGGGTTTTATCAAGGGCCTGATCAAAATAATAACGGGCGCTGTCCCTGTTCCCTTTACTTAACAAAAAACTTCCGTATGCCACCTGATAAAAGGGTTCGCCTTTTACAGTGGCCGGGCTTTGCGACAATGTTAGTTGCAACGGAGCGGGGTCATCAGACATAAGATATGCTTTTGACAAAAGATACCAGGCTTCCCCATTAGTCGGGTCGGTCTTTACAATGTTCTGCAGCACTTCTCCGGCACTTTTATACCGTTCGTAGTACATGTATTTTTTTGCATCGGGAATTGGTTGAGCCAGGGCAACCAACGAAACCACCCCATTCAGTAACAGTAATAAACCTTTTTTCATCAGCATTACGTTTAAATACTTTTTTGAACTTGATCCCAAACTTATTTTACAAAAATTAGGTTTCCCTTAATTCCAAATTAGAAGTAGATTAGAAGTAGGCTTTTATATTGCCAGATCCGGCGCTTTACCTGATTTTCAATGAAACGTCCATGACAAAATTTTCATTATAACATACGGGGCTCCGCCAGCTTGCGGATTGGCATGGTAAGTTCCATCTGGCTAAAAGACAATTAATATTTTCAGATGAAAAAATTCGAAATTGTAAATTCGTGGCAAGCAATGAGGCCGTTATTGTTACCTTGCACATGTGTCTATTTGTACACAGCAATTATAGATTATGGAAGAAACGAAAATCCTGATCATTGAAGATGAACAAAAGATTGCCGATACATTAAAAGTAGGGCTTACCGAAAACGGTTATTACGTTGAGGTAGCCTATGATGGGAAAATAGGAGAACGGCTATTTTTTGCGCATGGGTTTAACCTGGTTATCCTTGACATAAACCTGCCGGGTATAAATGGTTATGAACTGGCCAAAATAATAAGAGCTCATAATACGCATATTCCCATCATCATGCTTACTTCATTAAGTACTTTAAATGATAAGATCGAAGGGTATGATGCCGGTACTGATGATTACATGGTGAAACCATTTGAGTTCAGGGAACTCCTGGTTAAGATCCGTGTATTGCTGAAACGCACGATGAACCAGCATATTCCCGTTGGCAATTTATTAAAGGCGGCAGATCTTTGTATGAATCTCGACAGCAAAGAAGTAAAGCGGGGTAGTGACATCATTAATTTAACCGCCAAAGAATTTCAATTACTGGAATACCTGTTACGGAATAAGAACAAGGTGGTGTCGCGGGCTGCCATTGCAGTAAATGTGTGGGATATCGATTTTGACACCAACACCAATATCATAGATGTGTATATAAGTTATCTACGCAATAAAATTGATAAGCCCTATGCCCAGAAATTAATCCAGACACATGTAGGCATGGGGTATGTATTAAAGGAAAACGAACGCTGATGCCTGTTAAACTGCGCATAACATTATTATTCTGTCTTATTGTTTTTGTGATCCTGGCCATGGTTTGTGCTACCGCTTTTTACTTCTCCTATACCGAACGCACGCACAACATCCGTACCAGGTTGACCAACCGGGCTATTACGCTGGCGCGGTTACTGGGTCAGTCGCAGGTATTTGATCAAAACCTTATCCGCAAAATTGATTCCTCTACTACCCTTTCGTTCAAAGACAAAACCTTTCAGGCCTATGATTACCTGAACAATCGAATTTATAGTTACAGTGATGCGCCGGATGATACGTTGCGAATAGATACTACTATCCTGGACGATGCCCGCGTAAAAGGAACTATTTATTTTAAGATCGGTAATAAGGAAGCGGTCGCCTATCATTATGCTAACCCCAATACGCGTATCGTAGCTATCACCGCGGCTTCTGACGAAGAGGGAAAGAACAAACTCAGGGAGTTATCGAATATCTTATGGTTTAGTTTTCTATCTGGCATCATCATCGCCTTTGCAGGTGGGTACTTTTTTTCCAACCGGTTAATGCGGCCTATCAGGAAAATTGCCGATGACATCAACGAAATTTCCGCCCACAACCTGGCCGGGCGCATCAGCACCGGCGATGTAAAAGATGAATGGTATTACCTGTCGGAAACGCTTAACCAGCTTTTGAACCGGCTGCAGGACAGCTTCGAGACGCAACGCCGTTTTGTTTCCAATGCATCGCATGAACTGTCAACCCCTTTAACAGCTATTTCAAGCCAGCTGGAAGTTTCCCTGCAAAAGAACAGGGAAGCACAGCAATACCGTTTCGTTATGGAATCGGTGTACCAGGATGTACGTCACCTGAGTAAATTAACCCAAACCCTGCTTGAGTTTGCGCAGGCATCGGGTGACCCCGGTGGATTGAATATCCTTCCCGTACGCATGGACGAAATACTGATGAGCCTGCCGGCTGAAATGAAAAAAAGCCATCCCGATTACCTGGTTGTTTTGCTGTTCGACGATATGCCGGCTGAAGAACAAAAATTAATTGTATTCGGCAATGCTGAACTGTTGTTTACCGCCATTAAAAATATTGTCACCAATGCCTGTAAGTATTCTGATGATCATAAAGCTGTGGTAAAGCTAAAGGCAGAAGCAGGAAAAATCACCATTGCCATCATTGATAGCGGTATGGGCATTCCCGAACCGGAATTAAAATACATATTTCAACCATTTTACCGCGTCAATAATACATCGAAGGAATCCGGCTTTGGCCTTGGCTTATCATTAGCCAACCGCATTATCAAACTGCACAAAGGGAATATTACCGTTACCTCAGCACCCGGCCAGGGCACCGAATTTTTGATCATGCTTCCCACGGCTAAATTCTAATACACTTCTAACCTGACTTTAATAACCCAATCACTGCCAATAAATAAATTGCATGGGAAAGAGTTGGCGCAATGAAAATAAAACGATCAGTATATACATTTCTGCTCGCGTTTATTACAATGCTTGTTGTTGTAAGTGGTTGCCTATTCAAACAAACCGTTGACTATAAATGGGCAAACAGGGAACTCATACTACAAAACGATTCATTGAGAGGAGTCGTTATTGAACTTACCCGCAAACTTGACACCACTAAAACGGCCGCCACAGGAATTATCAACAATCCCCGTAACAAACAATGATCTCAACAGGGCCGCATGATTACAAATATTCTTATTCCCACTGACTATAGCGAGGCATCTTTTAATGCGTTGGAAACCGCCATTGCTATTGCAAAAAGAAATAATGCGTCTTTACAATTACTGCATATTAATGATACGGTTTTAGTTCCGGAGGAAACATACGCAGTAAAAAATGCCCATCAAATTGGTCACGCTATTGCCGACAACATTAAACAACGGCATGGCGTTGATACAAAGGTGCTATTTACAGATGGGTTTATTGGACCCACTATAGTAAAACTGGCGCTTGAAATAAAACCTGATCTTATTGTTATGGGCGCCTGCGGCGCCTCGGGACATCGCGACCTTTTTATTGGTTCCAACTCCTATTACACCATCAAATATGCCTGTTGCCCGGTGCTCATTGTTCCGGAAGGTAAAAGATGGCAGCAGTTTCACCAGGTCCTTTTTCCTTTTCGTCCCACCCTGGGCACTTTTAAAAAATATCAGTTCATTAGTGACCTGGTTTTACATATTGACCCAGATGCTAAGTTTGATCTATTCGCGATTTCAATAGACAGAAAAGAACACGATATTAAACAGGTAACAGACATTGCGAATGAATTAAAAAGTATGTCGAACGGTACTGTGCCGTTTGCGGTAAGTTATAGCTTTGGAAAAAATATTCCGGAA
>DASUVL010000998.1:0-5658 GCA_036379015.1 Niastella sp. | reverse complement strand
GGTTTAACCGGTCGCCCAAAGGAAAGCTTCCAGGGTACCTGAGCGCTCGCTGATACTCCATATAATTTACACCCTTGCCCATCAAAAAAACAAATTTCAACCCGCCGGTAAATTTGAGCCGCGCATACCGGATAAAATTTCTGATAGACAATGGGTGCTGCTTTATTCCAAATGCAAACTGATCAACCAGTTCATTGATGTCGGAAATTATTGGTTTATGCCCGCCGCCGGCAGCAGAGGCGCGATAGTTTCTATAATCTTCAACCGGATTGTTACCGTTTGTACCGGTATATAATATCGGGTTACTGATAATGACATAATCACCCTGGTTGGCAACATTTTCGTAGTCAATAAAATTACGAGTGATTAATATATTTACGGTGGAGATATTGGCCGCCTCCCCGCTCACTAATACCATTTGCCTCGACGTAGCCGTGCCCGGTAGCGCAAATCTTATAGTACCACCGGAAACATTACCCTCATACCGCTCCCCGTTCTTCATATCGTATAACACCGGCGTGCTACTGCCGGCATTAAAGTTGGTGATCTGTAAAAAATAACCGCTGCCTCGGGCCGGTAATTCAAATTTGAATTTCGATAGACCGTTAAAATCAAAGGAACGCGGATAGGTAAGTTCAAAAAAGGAAACCTGCATCCGGTCGGTACCGTTGGCAGACGTATTGTTAAACTGAACCTGGGCAGTACCCGAAGCAATAGTGCTGTTATCAACCGGAGCAGTAGTAACCAGATCGTTAAAATTATCCATGATGGTGTCTTTTACTTCAACACCATTAACCCGTACTTTTATATGCCGCGTATTGGGGGCATTGCCCACAGCCCCAAACTTTATATAGCCAGGCGCACCACCGGGAACTACCTTTAAATCACTCAACACGGTCAAAGCCTGTCCCGCCGGAGTAACATTGTCGGTGGCAAAAAATTCCCCCTTATCATACGAAGAAGAATATACATACACATTACCTAACGGCGATGCAAATCCCAGGTTAGGCAGACCTGAGTTGTTGCCGCCGGTAAAAGGGCTGGCATAATAAGTACCAACCGTGTGCATAAAATAAGGTTCTGCCGGTAGTGAATTACCCGCTACGTTATTATATACATTGTTATACCTGAAATCTACCTGACTGGCATTTACACTTAAAAAATAAACAGCGGTATCGGTTTGCAGACTAAAATGCGTGGTATGCTGGTACTCCGGACTTCTATATAAAGCCTTATCGGGTTTTCCATCGTTGGGCTCGCCCCAGAACTCGATGTACCCGTTGGCCGGCAATACCCCGCTTGATACGGATGGATAAAACCGCACTTTCTCCCCATTACGCCATAGCTCTAAATTTTGCACCTGCGCACCGCCGATGCCATTGGCATCGAGCAGGGATTTTGGAATACGGTAAAGGCCTTCCGCGGTTATCTTGAATTTATAATACGTTTGGCTATACTTTATCCATTCATTATTGTATTGCTGAGCGGTAGCAGCAAAACCCGCCACCAGCAGCAACAGGGTAAAAATCTTCCTCATAATATTCAAGTTTCAGATTCCTTCGATAGGGTAGTTTATTTTTTGTTTCCCTTTTTCACCAGGTCCACTTTTAACGAAAACACATGGGTATATAACGGATTCGATTGATTCGCTAAGTTGGTAAAGGCATAATCGATCAACACATTGGACAGTCTAAAACCAGCGCCCACGGCCGGTTGATAGATCCATACTTTTTTGGTGTTGGTAATATCGTCATCATCCAATGACTTCTGAAAGTTGTTGATACCGCCCCGAACAAAGAACACATTTTTCCACGATGCTTCCAGCCCGAGCTTGGGATCCAGGCTCACGACGCTTGAGCTGAGCACGGTATTGCGGCGGCCATCAAACGTAAGGTCGAGATTGGCCTCGGCCATCAGGTTCAGGTTCTTGTTGAGTTTAAATACATAATCGCCGCCCAGTATCAGCTTGGGGGCGGTTAATTCGGTCGATTTAACCGGAATATCGTTATTGGTCAGGTAAAAGACCTCACGCATTTTCTCATTCAAACTAAACGACCAGGCATTGAAGGTAGTAGTAACATCACGGGCCATAATACCGATCTTCCATTTGGGATGAACGATCTGTACGCCTGCATCAAAACCAAACCCCCAGGCCGAAGCAAAGTCGCCGGCCTTGCGGTGAATGATCTTGGCATTGATACCCGCATTTATTTTGCTTTTACCAGATGTTTTAACCTGTTGGGCCAGAGATACCAGAAAGGCATAGTCGGCCGACGAAAAAGTTTGAATATTACTGAAGTTAATGGAGCCATCCGCTTCTACCAGGAAAACAGTATTGGGAATATCATCTACGGCAAACCGTAATAACGATAATCCTAACACCCGTTTATTATCTTTTAACGGAATAGCTATACTGCCATAATCGTATTTACCGATACCGGCAAAATATTCGGCATGCATTAAATTGAGCTGGGGATGATCTTTCACATTCACCAACCCGGCAGGGTTCCAATAACCGGCTGTGCCATCACTTACTGAAGCCACCTGGGCGCTGGCCATGGCCAAACCACGGGCACCTGCCCCTATATTCAAAAATTCATTAGAATATTTACGGAACTGCGCATAGGAAAATTGCTGTACTAATAACACCACCAGGGTAACGTAAAAACGGGTCCTTTTCATTGATCCAAGTTTCGAAATAAGCAATTTGTATGATTAGACTATTTCTTTAGGATATTGGCTGCACCCGTTGGCAAAGCGTGCTTTAATTTATATATGAAAGGAAGCCTTTAAAACAGGTCGGGGCCAACACTTCCAAACGATTTTACAATAAAAATATTGCATCTTTCAGGCAAAGTTGCAGTAATCCTTACATTTGCATAAATCATTGATTTACTACATAAAACCATGTATGAAAGCAACGGTGAATTATGTAGCATGCACAAATGTAAAACCTTTGCGCCGTCAATGGTAATTCTATTTAAAACTCTTAACAATTGTCAATTTTAATATGAACCTGGTTGCAGAATTACAATGGCGGGGTATGATACAGGATATTATGCCCGGTACCGAAGATCAGTTGAAAAAAGAAATGACCACCGGCTATATCGGCTTCGACCCAACTTCGGATAGTCTTCATATTGGAAGCCTGGTGCCTATCCTGTTGCTGGTACACATGCAAAAGGCCGGACATAAACCCATTGCCCTCGTTGGCGGCGCCACCGGTATGATCGGCGACCCTTCGGGCAAAAGCGAAGAAAGGAATTTGTTAAGCGAAGAACAATTGCAGATAAACCTGAATGGGATAAAAAAGCAATTGGAGCAATTCCTCGACTTTGATGCTGCCAAACCAAACGCGGCTGAAATGGCCAATAACTACGATTGGTTCAAAAACATCTCATTTATTGAATTCCTGCGCGACGCGGGTAAGCATATTACCGTCAATTACATGATGGCCAAGGACAGTGTAAAAAAACGGATTGAAGGCGATACCGGCATCAGTTATACCGAGTTTGCCTACCAGCTGATGCAGGGCTACGATTTTTACTGGCTGTACAAAAACAAGAACTGCAAGCTGCAAATGGGCGGCAGCGACCAATGGGGTAACATTACCACCGGTACCGAGCTGGTGCGCCGCAAAGCCGGCGGGGAAGCATTTGCGTTGACCTGTCCCCTACTTACCAAGGCCGATGGTGGCAAATTCGGCAAAAGCGAACAGGGTAATGTGTGGCTGGCAGCCGAGAAAACATCCCCCTACAACTTTTACCAGTTCTGGTTAAAAGCAGCGGATGCAGATGCAGAAAAATGGATCAAAATATTTACGTTCCTGCCCAAAGAAACCATTGATCAATTAATAGAAGAGCACCGCAAGGATGCGGCTGCCCGCCTGCTGCAAAAAACACTGGCGAAGGAAGTGACCATCTTTGTGCATGGAGAAGCAGAATATCATAAAGCGGTAGAAACCACGGAGAAACTATTCCAACAGCAAACTGCGTCCGCAGAATCGCTCAGCCTGGCCGATCTGGAAGGCATGGATGGCGTAAAAAAGTTTGATTTTGAATTATCAAAAATGCAGGCCGGACTTGATGTGGTTACATTTCTGGCCGAGGCAAAAATATTCCCCAGCAAAGGCGAAGCCCGCAAAATGGTCCAGGGTGGCGGGGTAAGCATCAACCGCAAAAAAGTAGAGAACATACAATTAATCGTCGATCCCTCTTTATTGCTGCATGGCCAGTACCTGCTGATTCAAAAGGGAAGGACAAATTATTTTCTGGTGAAAGCGGTTTGATGTCGTCAATGGTCAATGGTGAATGGTGAATACAAGCCGCAGCTGTAAGCATACCAAATTGCGTTTCACTATTGACCATTCACGCTTGACCATTCACCATTCACGATGTCCGTTTCGCATATTCGATCATACCTTCTACCAGCATATCCAACTGCCGCGTTGTCGTGTATACATTGGGGGTAATGCGTATGCCCCTGAAATTCTCATGCACGATCGAGGAAGTATGCACCCTGTAGTTGGTCATTAAAAACAATTCCATTTCAGGTGGCTTTTTGTTGGGCAGGTCAACCAACCCGATGCCACAGCCAAAACCAGGCTTTTGGGAGGTGCCGAACCGGATCCCAGGGATGTCTTTCACCTTGTTCATCCAGTAATTTTTAAGATAGAACAGCCGCTGCTCCTTACGTTGTGCGCCAATCATCTCGTAAAACTCGATGGCCTTACCTATTGCCTGTTCAATAAACACAGGCCGCGTGCCCAGGTGTTCAAACTTGCGAATGTCATCAGATTGCGCATCCGGGGCGGCAAACAGGGGAAACAGGTTTTTGATCTTTTCTTTCTTTACATACAGGAACCCGGTACCAATACAGGCGCTGAGCCATTTATGCAAACTGGTACCAAAATAATCGGCCCCCAGTTCGGGAATGGTGAAGGCAAAATGAGCAAAACTATGAGCGCCATCCACCACTACCTCAATGCCTTTTTGATGAGCGGCGTCGGCGATCTTACGTACGGGCATTATTTGACCGTTCCAGTTGATGACCTGGGTAACGTGAACTACTTTGGTTTTAGCGGTAAATGCCTGGCTATAGGTTTTCACCAGGTAATCTGTGTCTTCGCTGGGCAAATCGAGGTTCACCCAAACCAGCTTGATACCGTCCCTTAGTTCACGTTGTTTCCAGGCATTGATCATATTGGGATAATCCTGTTTGGCCAGCACCACTTCGTCGCCTGCTTTCAGGGGCAATCCGAAGATGACGGTTTCCAGGGCTTCCGACGTATTACGTTGAAGAGCAATCTCTTCGGCATTACAGCCTGCCAGTTTAGCCAGGTTACGGCGAATGGGTTCGCGCCCCTGGTCAAGCACGCGCAACATATAATAGCTGGGCACTTCGTTACTCATGTCGAAATAGCGTTTCATGGCCTCCTGAACCACTATGGGAGAGGGCGCCACGCCGCCATTGTTTAAATTAACGATGTTGGGCGCACCCGCATAGGATTGCTGAATATAGTGCCAAAAATCTTCATCTGAAGCCAGTTGTTCCGGTGTTTTGTCACTGGCGGTTTCCAGGGCGCTGTGCAGGTTGCGGCTCCATACCGGTTGGGTAAAAGCCGACAGCAATGTGCCTGCGGAAAGGGTTTTGCAGGTT
>DASUVL010000997.1:0-2351 GCA_036379015.1 Niastella sp. | reverse complement strand
ATAGGCAATATCGAGTTGTTTGCTTTCCGGATTGTACCCATCATATAATACTTCAAAGCTGTATTTCTTTTCCGCCAGGAATTTATTGATCTGTACTTTGTAATCGGGTTTGGTTTCTTCGGTAGCAATGAAATAGAATGCCACATTGCTATCGGCCTTGTATTTATTCACGGCCATTTGCATGCCGGGCATAGCCGCTTTACAGGGGCCGCACCAGGTGGCCCAAAAATCAATGACGACGATCTTGCCTTTCAAATTTTGCAAGTTTACGGTGCCACCTTTGGCGCTTTCCAGCTGAAAATTCGCTACGGGCAGGTTAACCAGGTTTTTTGTCAGGTTTTCTTCATCAGCGGTTACCTTGTCTTTCGATTTCAGCGATGCTATCCATGTTTCAAATCCGGCGCCTGTTTTATTCTTTTTTGCGATATAATCTTTTTTCAACAACTCCAGCAGGTAAGGGGTTAGTGCATTTTCGTGCGCTGCCTTCATTATATAAGGCATCACAGCCTGTTTTTTATAATTTGCCAACAGCAACCGAACATACAGTTCATTGAAGTCGGCCTTTTTATAATTGTACAATGGGTTCACGATACTGGCAAAGGTGAGCGCTTTTTGCGCTTGCTTGCTTTCATACAGCAATTCAGCATGGGTGAAAAAAGGAATGCTATTCAACCGGGTGTTTACTTCTTTCCATTGTAATGGACTATACACACCATTGGCGGGGCGGCTCATGATCTGTTTTATCAGCGAATCAGATAACCGAAGCATGATGACCAATGGCATATTTTTCTTTTCATACGGGATCTCCACCATATGGTGATAAAAAGTACTCAGCTCACCAGAGGGCACTATGGAGAGATATTTAAAGAAATTGGTGTAATTGCTATCCTTGATGATCGGTATATATACGGCCGTGCGGAACAGTTTATTATACCAGAGACTGGTAATATTTGTTTCTACACCAGTGAACCGGTCAGGTGGGAAATCAATAATGAACTGATCAAAGTCTTTTGTTTTTTTTGCCTGATCGGGTTCGCGGGTAAGAGTAAGCATAGCTATATCCCGTGCGGCAATTCCTTTGGGGAATTTTTGTAAAATGATCTTTTGCAGAGAGTCGGCGGCGGTCTTGTCGTTTAACAAAGTAGCGTACACGTCTACGGCATCTATCCATGCCTGTTCGGGAAGGTTCGGCAGGGAGAGTATACCCTGTACTTCTTTACGGATATTGATAACAATGCTACTGTCTGTTCCCGATCTTTTATACAGGGTTAACGCTTTTTTGAAAATAAAAGGTCTGCTTTCCGGGTGGTCGCGCACCTCGTACCGGAACCACATGCGGGTTACTTCTTCCTGAATATAACTGGCGGTATCTACCTGGTATGGCTGATCGTGCCGGAAATAATTGCTGCGCAGCAATCCCCAGGCATAATAGGCGCCGGGTAATTGCCTTTTGTTGGCGTCCGTCATCAACCAGCTATATGTCATTCTGCCGCCATTGTCAATAAGCGAGTCGCTTTGAAAAATGCAGGAGATCATGGCGCAGTTACCTGGGAGCCGGTAAGTGCCTGTCCAGGCAGTATCCTTCCAGGTAAGTGGCAGATCATCAGCATGCCACTTGAATGGAGCAAAGCTGTACACAACGCCACGGATCTGTTTATGGCCTTCGAGCACAGTGCCTTTGTCTTTGTAAGTAATAGTAATGGTGCTGCCCGGCAAAGCATGGCTTGGCGATACGGTAAAAACGGGCGCATAGTTTTGAGCGGCAGCCTGCAATGCTAACAGGCTGCAAAATAAAGTCACTAGTTTCATGGTGAGGTATTTGTTAACTTATGGTATAGGACATGAGAGGTAGGAAGCTGACCTGTCAGGTCTGCTGCACATTCCGGCGTTGCAAATTCGCTATGCAGACCTTACAGGTCAACCTCTGGTTGTTTTTTATGGCTGTATTAAGGATTGGCTGTTATACCCGGATTAAACTGGCGATAATAGTCTGAGATCGGGAAAACGTACCGGTTGCTGTTGGGCTCCAGGGTATAAGTAGTTCCGCGAAATTTACGGGTAATGGTATAAGTGAACAGCGGATCGTTCTTCAAACGGCGCATATCGAACCAACGCTGCCCGCGGCAGAAAAATTCGCGTTGTCGTTCTTTGATCACCTTTACCAATGCTTCATTGGCAGTGGTAGCCGTTACCGGCGTATAGTTTGCTGTTGTAAACCGGCTTTGGCGTAATGTATTTATTTTGGTCAAAGCGCCATTTATTTCGCCTTTACGGGCCAGTGCTTCCGCTTTGATCAATATCATTTCAGGAACTGAAGGACCCAGGTTACGCGTGTCAAAAGTGCCAATACG
>DASUVL010000996.1:0-6151 GCA_036379015.1 Niastella sp. | reverse complement strand
GTTACCTGTGTGCTCGATTCCAAAACCGGTGCGCTTCAGTTCGCCGTGCTGATGAAAGGTTTTGAATTTAAAAAAGCTTTGATGCAGGAACACTTCAACGAAAATTACGTGGAAAGTGACAAATTCCCTAAAGCCGAGTTCCGCGGACAAATTGTAAACAACAGCGAAATAGCGTATACAAAAGATGGCGTTTACAATGCGCATGTAAAAGGAAAACTCACCCTGCATGGACAAACCAGGGATGTAGAAGCCGATGGAAAGGTCACTGTGAAGAATGGCAAACTGTTGGCGAATTCAGACTTTACCTTACAGATGTCGGATTATAATATCAGCATTCCCAAGCTGGTGAAAGAAAATATGTCGAATACAGTAAGCATTACTGTTAACTGCACCTTAGAGCCGTTGAAATAACCAAATTCTACCGACCAATCACTAAAAAACCAACCGATATGAATAAGATAACCCAAATACTCCTGACTGCCTGTTTTGCTTTATTGGCGGGCAATACGCTTAAAGCACAGGAAGACCTGCTAAAGCTGGTCAAAGATTCTACATCTCCGAAAAAAAGCGAATGGGCTTCAAGCGCATTCAAATCTTCACGCGTAATTAATGGACAATCTATGGAGCTTATAGGCAAGGGTGTTCTTGATGTACGCATTCTGCACCGGTTTGGACTGGTTAGCAATGGCGCCAAAGAATTTTTTGGCCTTGATGAGGCAAGTATGCGAATGGGGTTTGATTATGGGCTGACCAGTAATTTAACAGTAGGTGTAGGACGAAGCACGCTTAATAAAGAACTGGATGCCTTTTTAAAATTCCGTCCTTTACGCCAGGGTACAGATGGTGGTTTCCCGTTCTCTATAGTTTTGGTGTCGGGCATTACCGTTCATACGATGAAATGGGCAGATACTACCCGCAAAAACTATTTTTCTTCCCGCATGGCATATTACAACGAAGTGATCATTGGCCGCAAGTTCAGCAATGCCTTCAGTTTGCAAGTGAGTCCCATTTTGGTGCATCGCAACCTGGTTACCAATGCCGATGATGAAAATAATACCTGGGCCTTAGGTATTGGAGCGCGGTTAAAACTAACAAAACGCACAGCGTTTGTAGTAGATTATCATCCCATACTGGCCGGTCGGGAACCGGGGACCAAAGATCCTTTATCGGCTGGATTTGATATTGAGACCGGAGGTCACGTATTTCAATTACACTTTAGTAACAGTACGGGTATGAATGAAAAGGCCTTCCTTACCGGCACTACTTCCGACTTCTGGAAAGGCGATATCCGATTTGGATTTAATCTGTCGAGGGTGTTTCAGGTGTCGAAGAAGAAATAAAACTAATAATGTGCTAATGGAAATGCAAAAAGAACAAATAATATTAGGATAAACTAGTGAATCAGAAAACGGGACTTCTACACGAGGTCTCGTTTTTTATTAGCACTTTATCGAATTATCATTTCCACTTCACCAAAATCAAATTCCCGCTCTATCACGTCTCTGGTTAACAGCCGGCCGGTATCAGATACACCACAGATAGTGGTTTCAAATAAAATAGTCCCCTTTTTTAGTGTAACCGGCTGATGTATTTTATACAACACCTGCTGATATTGTTGCATGATCGTGTCAATGCCACCTGTTTGTAATGCCTGGTAACGGTTTTCAAGCGCCTGACAAAGTTCTTTACCCATTTCTGCAGCATCAAAATCTTTACCGGTGATTTGTTTAAGTGAAACAGGATTGGGTAAGGAAGGGTCAAAAACAATCTGGTTTATGTTAATGCCAATACCCACCACGGCATATAACCAGTCTGCACCGCGAAAGACATTTTCTATCAAAATGCCCCCTGCCTTTCTGTCACGCCAATACACATCATTTGGCCACTTAATTCGGGTTTCATCCCCGGCATATTTTTTATAAAAATCATAACAGGCGAGGGCTATGGTCGCAGACAGCCCAAATTGATGGCTGGGTAATATCCCAGGCGTAATAACAGTGCTAAGCATAATATTCTGGTTAGGAGTTGTTAACCAGCTTTTTCCACGTTGTCCTTTGCCGGCTGTTTGTTCCCGGGCAAACCAGGTAGTGCCATGGTTTGCCAATCCGGCTTGTATTTGCCGCATGGCATAGTTGTTGGTGCTGTCAATAGTTGGTAATATTATGTAAGAATGACCAATGGGAGCCAGGTGACTAGGATGTGCCAAAAGATTATTATTTTTGGATGTGCGAAATTAGGGATTACTAATGAGCGTTTAGATAGAGAAATGTGTGGTATTAAGCGAATTTATTCGTATTTTAAATATCAGTAGTCACTTCCTACCATTACGGTGGTGAATCAGAGTCTGAAAACAAAGCTCATTACTACCTGAAGAAAAAACACAATTGATCATTAAAACACAGGATTATTGGAACAGGTTTCATCGTTAGCTACCCGTCGTAAACGAAAAAGTGTAGCCAGGTTAACAAAAAATTCAAAGATTTTTAAAGCAATCATTCACGCCATAAAAGAAAAGAAGGGAGACAATATTGTTTCGCTGGATCTACGTAAAATTCCCGAAGCTGCTGCCGACTTTTTTATTATTTGCGAAGCCAGCAGTACCACCCAGGTAAAAGCCATTGCTGACTTTGTGGAGGCTCATGTAAAAGATGCAGCAGAAGAAACCCCCTACCATAGCGAAGGGCAACAGTCAGCCCACTGGGTACTAGTCGATTATGTTAACGTTGTGGTTCATGTCATGCTTCCCGAAACGCGCAAATTTTATAAGCTGGAAGAAATGTGGAACGATGCCGAGGGCGAGGAATATTAGTGCTTAGCTGCAAAAATTAATGTTAAAATGCGGCTTTGTGCGAAATAATCCTTAACTAACAGGTTTTTAGTGCGAACAATTTGATCCCTCGATCATTAATTAATTAATAGAAAACCAAGGACAAGCAACAATATATGTCACAGGATGAGTCAAGACAGAACGACCGCAATTTTCCTCGCTTACGTCCCCGCGATGACGGTGGACAGCGAAAAGGTCCAAAATTCAATATTTACTGGGTTTGGGCTATTATTTTCGCAGTTTTAGTAGGCTTTCAGTTATTTGGTTCCTTTGCTCCAGATGCCAAAACCATTACCGACCTCGAATTTTATAAAATGTTGGATAATGGGGATGTAGAGAAGCTTAATACAGTTACCAATAAAAATACGGTTCGGGTTTTTATTAAGAAAGATCGGTTGGATAAGTACAAAGACCAGCTTTCTAAAAACTGGCCAAGCGTTGGTGATAAAGGCCCTCATTTCGAGTTTAAGGTTATTAAAGCCGACGATTTTAATAAGGAACTGAATGCTTATTTTGATAAGAAACCTGAACTGGTCCGGGTTCCCAATATCCCGATTCAGGAGGGAGAATGGTTCGGCTCTATTATTCAATTCCTGTTACCACTGGTAGTCATTGTGCTTATCTGGGTAATGTTGATGCGAAAAATGGGTGGTGGCGCTTCAGGCGGCAGTGGTCCCGGTGGTATATTCAACATCGGTAAATCAAGGGCCACTCTGTTCGATAAAGGCACTAAAGTAAACATCACTTTTGCCGACGTAGCCGGGCTCGATGAAGCCAAGGTAGAGGTAATGGAGATCGTTGACTTTTTAAAGAATCCCAAAAAATATACTTCACTCGGCGGTAAAATACCCAAAGGGGCGCTGCTGGTAGGTCCTCCCGGAACAGGTAAAACGCTTCTGGCAAAGGCCATGGCTGGCGAAGCCCAGGTTCCTTTCTTCAGCATGAGCGGTAGCGATTTTGTGGAACTGTTTGTTGGGGTGGGTGCCAGCCGTGTACGTGATCTGTTCAAACAAGCCCGTGAAAAAGCGCCTTGTATCATTTTCATCGATGAAATTGATGCCATCGGTCGCGCACGTGGTAAGAACGCCATCATGAGCAACGACGAACGTGAAAGTACATTGAACCAGTTACTGGTAGAAATGGATGGTTTTAGCGGCGAAAGCGGAATTATCGTACTGGCAGCTACCAACCGTCCCGATGTATTGGACAGTGCGTTACTACGTCCCGGCCGTTTCGACCGGCAGATCTCAATCGACAAGCCCGATCTGAAAGGCCGTGAGCACATCTTTAAAGTGCATCTGAAACCGATTAAACTTTCTGAAAAAGTAGATATTCATAAACTGGCCGAACAAACGCCTGGTTTCGCAGGTGCTGATATTGCCAACATCTGTAACGAAGCTGCACTGATCGCAGCCCGTAAAGGAAAGCAGTCCGTTGAAATGGATGACTTCCAGGATGCGGTTGACCGCGTGATCGGTGGTTTGGAAAAGAAGAACAAGATCATTTCTCCCGACGAAAAACGCATCATCGCCTACCACGAAGCTGGTCATGCTATTTGCGGTTGGTACCTTGAACATGCGTATCCATTACTGAAAGTAACGATCGTTCCAAGAGGAGTCGCTGCATTAGGGTATGCACAGTATACGCCTAAGGAGCAATACCTGTACAACACCGATCAGTTAATGGATCAAATATGTATGACGCTCGGCGGTCGCGCCAGTGAAGATATTTTCTTCGGAAAAATATCGACCGGCGCACAAAACGACCTGCAGCAAATTACCCGTATTGCCTATTCGATGATCACGGTATATGGTATGAATGATAAAGTGGGTAACGTAAGTTTTTACGATCCTTCCCAGGAAAATTCATTCACCAAGCCATACTCTGAAGAAACTTCCAAAATCATAGATGAAGAAGTGCGTAAATTGATCGATGTGGCGTATGAAAAAACGAAACAATTACTTACCGAGAAAAGGGCGCAGGTTGAAAAACTGGCCGAATCCTTACTTGATAAAGAAGTATTGTTCCAGAGTGATGTAGAAGCATTGATTGGCAAAAGACCTTACAGCGATAAGAAAACACTGGATGTAGATGGTGAAGGTCATACCGAAGGCGCCATCAGCGAAGGTGTTCCTCCTTATGATAGTAATGTAACCAATCACCCTGCTACATAATAGCGATTATGAACGTTTCTCCGGCAAAAGAAAATATTTTAAAAAAAATAAGAAAGGCGTTGAGTAATTCAACGCCTCTCCCTTTTCCGCAAAGTGAAGGAAGTAGTAACGTTTATCAACCTTCTCAACAAGATCTTGGATTGGAATTTGCCCAACGGTTCACCAACCTGAAGGGTAAATTTGTTTTTTGTGAGAATACCAGTGAGTTGGTTTCACAACTCAATCAGGTTATTACAGTCAACAAGTGGGATAAGATCTTTTGTAAAGAAGAAGGTTTGCGGAAAACACTCGCCGAAAATAAATTCGATAATTATTCCCATAATGACCTGCCCACCTGCGATACCGCCATCACCTCTTGTGAATGGCTCGTAGCACGAACCGGTAGTATAGTAATGTCGACCGCCCAGGAAAGTGGTCGAACCGTGAGTGTATATGCGCCCGTGCATATTTGTGTTGCATACACCAGTCAACTGGTGTATGATGTAAAAGATGCCTTACTGAAGGCCAGGGAAAAATATTCTGGTAACTTTCCTTCGTTGATCACATTTGCAACAGGCCCCAGTCGTACAGCTGATATTGAAAAAACGCTGGTAGTAGGAGTGCATGGTCCCAAAGAAGTATACGTATTTCTGGTAGATCAATAAAAAATCGTGAAACGGCAAGCGTGAAACGGCAAAGACAAACAAACCACTGGTAGCCGTTAACGTCAAAGTGGCTTTGAGGAAGGCGTTCGGCGGGTAACATCATTTCACGTTTAGCGTTTCACGTTTCACGAACAGATACCACATGCAACCAAACATTTACCGGTTATTTGTATATGGGTCGCTTCGTAGCGGATTCCATCATTCGGTATATGCCTATATAAGTCGTTATTTTATATTTGATGGTATGGGCCTGGTACAGGGTAAGTTGTATGATATGGGCGAGTATCCCGCTGCCATTCCAGGCACGGAGGATTATTTTATAACAGGTGAATTATATCATATTGCACAAGAAGAGGAGTTTGACTGGGCCATGGAACAGCTCGATGAGTATGAAGGACTTTTGGTTGAACACGGCGAAACACCTTTATTCAGAAGAGAGCTGGTTAATGTATTGTTTAAGAATACCACTGTAACTGCCTGGATGTACTGGTACAATCGTACCATCA
>DASUVL010000995.1:0-4808 GCA_036379015.1 Niastella sp. | reverse complement strand
CCTTTGATAAATGCCGCATCCGGCGCTTACGTTACAGATGATATGGATGGACAAATTCGCGGTGGCAACCCCGACATAGGAGCTGATGAGTATTCTAATGCAACTATCACACGCAGGCCGCTTACACCAGAGGATGTGGGTCCGCAATGGATGAATGAGGTAGATGATATTACTGATAACGGCGGTATTATAACTGCCCAGTACACTAACACCTCCAAGCCGGCAGAGAACTTTCCCAGCCTTATTGATAATAACACCGCCACAAAATATTTTATCAGCAACAGAACTTCTTTATGGGTGCAATATAGATCCACCGTACCCGCCATAGCAGTGAAGTACACAATTACTTCCGCCAATGATGTTCCCACACGCGACCCCAGGAACTGGAATTTGCAGGGTTCCAATGATAGCGTTTCCTGGGTTACCCTTGATACGCGCACCGATGAAACTTTTGAAACCAGATTGCTGATCAAGACTTATACTTTTGAGAATACCACACCCTATCTGTATTACAGGCTCAACATTACCGCTAATAATGGCGCTTCCGGAACCCAGTTTGCAGAGTGGGAAATTTATCAGCGTACAATGCAAACACTGCTGGTACGTTTGTTTTTTAAGACTTACCTGGATGGCGACTGCTCTAAACCTCCATTAGCTGCCAATATGATTGAATAAACAGGCAACCTCCGGGTGACCTGTTTTGCCATAACACGTTTTCTTTGTTAGGATGTCAAATAACTGATACCTTATACGAATAAAATATTACTACTATGGAAGAAACTAACCCGCTGTCGCGTCGTCAATGGTTTGGAAGAATGGCTGTTCCGGCACTGGCAGGCGCCAGCACTATGATTGGACTGCAAGCAAATGGATCACCGCGCGATCAGGGAAAAGAAGATACGCTTGCCGGCGCCCGCGTTTATAATGTTCGTGATTATGGTGCCAAGGGCGACGGAAAAACGTTGAACACGAAAGCCATTCAATCTGCCATCGATAAATGCTTTAGCGATAAGGGCGGAACAGTGTTGATCCCTGCGGGTTATTTCCTCTCTGGCACCCTTGAATTAAAATCAAATGTTACCATTCACCTGTCGGCTTCGGCAAAATTATTGGGTAGTCCCAAACGTGAAGATTACACCGCAGGCAAAGGCGTTCCGTCGGGTAATGGTAATATCGTTTTTTTGTATGCCGTTAATGCAAACAATGTTACCATAGAAGGAAACGGAACAATAGACGGGAATGGTCTTGCATTTTATAATGGCAAAGGCGACAATACTGGTCCCGGTCAACACGGCATTGGCGGCAACTTTGACCGGCCGCACCTGGGTATTTTTTATCAATGCACCCGGTTAAGTATGTTTGATGTTTTTTGTACTGCCAGCGCCTATCATTGTTTTCGCATACTTGGTTGCAAACAGGTACATATTGATGGTGTTAGGATCTATAACAGGGTAAACAGGAATAATGACGGCTTCCACTTTAACAACAGCGAATACGTTCACCTGGTAAACAGTGATGTGCAATGCCAGGACGATGCTTGTGCGCTTTTCGGCAGCAATAAATTTGTAACCATTAACAATTGCACGTTCAGCACACGCTGGTCTATATTCCGTTTTGGAGGCGGTCAGTCACAAAACATTGTCGTTAGCAATTGCCTCATATACGATACGTATGGTTGTCCCATTAAAATAAGTGCAGGAAGAGCGAGCATTGAAAATTTCACCTTCTCCAATATCATTATGAGGAACGTTACGGGCCCTATAGGAATTGGATTCAGTGGTATTTCTGATAACAATAACAATCAGGACACACAAAAACCATTTATCAGGAATATTGTATTCAATGCCATTCGCGCTACGGTGGTAGCGCAACCTGTAGATCATCCCGATATTCATTTTGGCGTAACCGTAAGACCGGGAGAATCAAACTCGTGTATTACATTGAATGCCATGGGCGCTTATTATTTGGAGAATATAAGTTTTACAGATGTTCATGTAAAGTATGCAGGTGGCGGCACGGCAGCGCAAGCTGCTAAACGTACTGTTCCTGCAGTAAACGCAGAATATTTTGGCGTATGGGATCCTGCACCCGGCGGCCCTCCCGCCTATGGCATGTACGCCCGTAATGTAAAAGGGCTCACACTGCACAACGTACGCTTTGAATATGACCAGGCAGATGCCAGACCCGCTGTTATTTTTGATAACGTACAGGATGCTTCCATCAACGGCTTTAGTGCAAAAGGCAGTGAAGGAACGGAACTACTGAGATTTATCAATACCAAAGATGTTCTGATTACAGCTGCAAGGGTATTAACCCCAGCTGCCATTTTTCTGCAGGTAGAAGGAGCCGCAAGCGAGGGTATCATGGTGGATGGTGGCGATTTGCGAAAAGCAAAAAGTGCATTGAACTTTACTGAAGGCGCAGCAACCACTGCTGCTGTGGTAAAATAGCCGTGCAGCGGCCGGAATTGCATAAACAATATGTAAACATGTTCAAATATCGCAATCAATCATTCCTGGGTTCCAGCCAAAAGAAACCAGTAATGTGCTCATTACTTGTTCTGTTATTAATTCAAATGACAGTTGCTGCACAGGTAACGGATACCACCAAACCAAAAGCGCCGTCACAGCGCCCTGGGGCAAGATCACCTGTACCGGATGTATTACCGGGCAAAGGTCTTGCGCAGCATGATTTCCTGTACGCAGGAGGCTGGGATACCAGGAAAGATACGCAAACTATATTCCGCATAGTAAATGGCAAAGTAGCATGGACATGGTCTATTCCTATTAAAGATCGCAATGGGCAACTAAGTGAGTTCAGCGATATACACCAATTATCTAACGGCAATGTTTTGTACGCGTGTAAAACCGGCGCCGCCGAAGTAACACCCGATAGAAAAATAGTGTGGAGCTATGAATGTCCTGCAGGAACAGAATGCCATTCAGCCCAACCGATAGGATTGAATAAGGTATTTTTATGTCAGAATGGGTTACCGGCTAAAGTGATGCTTATAAATAAGAAAACCGGTAAAGTGGAAATGGAGCATATTGTACAAACAGCCAGACCCGATGATCCTAAAAGCGTGCACGGGCAGTTCCGAAACGTACGCATGACTACCAAAGGCACTTATTTACTGGCTCATTTAAACATGGGTAAAGTAATAGAATACGATAAAGACTGGCATGTGATCTGGTCGGTGGATGCACCTTCGGTGTGGCTGGCTATACGGCTTACAAATGGCAATACATTGATCAGTGGTAACCAGCATGGCTATGTGCGTGAGGTAAATGCAAAAGGAGAAACGGTTTGGGAAATAAACAAGGATGATTTTCCCGGATTTCCCCTCTACACGGTTCAGGGACTAAACCGGCTGGCAAATGGTAATACCGTTATCAGTAACTGGGGTGGTTCTATTAAAAAAGAAGACTGGGAAAAAGTAGTACAGGTACTGGAAGTAACACCGGATAAAAAATTAGTATGGGCGTTGCACCAATGGAAAAATCCCGATCTCGGCCCCTCCTCAAACATACAATTGCTCGATGAGAAGGGAAAGGAAGAGAAGGGCGAGTTGCAGCGGTGATGGTTGATGGGGAAATGACAGGGAATTAATGGGAAGCCCTGCACTTTCCATTCGAAAACATGCCAGGTTAAATGATAGGTTAAAAAGAGAAATTGATGATTTGAAAGAAAGGCTTAACCTTTGCAAAAACATCATCATGAAAGCTTTTTTAGGAATGGGGTTATTGGGATCGAATTTCGTACGGGCTATGATTAAAAGAGGAGAAAGTGTGCAGATTTGGAACCGTACCACATTAAAAGCACAGGAATTGGAAAAAGAGGGCGCCAGGGTGTTTGTACATGCGCAGGATGCAGTACAGGGCGCCACCGAAATACATCTCACACTGAAAGATGATGCAGCAGTTGATGAAGTGCTGAAAGCCGCCGAAGCCGGACTTACACCTGGCGCCATTATCATTGATCATACCACCACTTCAAAAGAAGGCGCTATTAAAAGAACCCAGTTATGGAAAGAAAAGGGGTTCACGTATCAACATGCCCCTGTGTTTATGGGACCAGCCAATGCGTTGGATAGTACCGGATTTATTCTGTTATCGGGCGATGAAGCCATTATCAATACGCTTTCGCCTTCTCTGTCTAAAATGACTGGTAAGTTGCTTTATTTTGGAACCGAACCAGGTAAGGCCGCTGCCATGAAACTCGCGGGTAATGCTTTTTTAGTTTGTTTAACTGCCGGGCTAAAAGACACACTTACTTTATCAAAAGCGCTTGGTGTTTCAATAGAAGATCTACTTACACTGTTCAATTCGTGGAACCCCGGAGCCCATGTGCAAGCGCGGCTGCAACGCATGACCGGCGCCGATCATACCCAACCATCCTGGGAACTGAATATGGCCCGCAAAGACACACAGTTATTTCTTGATGCAGCACAACAAACCAATAACCAACTGGTACTGCTGCCTGCCATTGCCGCCCTTATGGATGAATTTATCAGTAAAGGCTTTGGCAACCACGATTGGACGGTAATTGGAAAATAACGGGGATGTTTTAAATCAAGAAGAGGTTTGCCTATTGTGTCACTTTCTTAAATGTACTTATCAACGCTTCTATTTCGTCAGGCTTTTTGTCACACCAGGAAATATTGATTCTTTTACTCTTCTCTGCCGTTTCAATAATCAGATATTTCGTACCCCCATCTTCC
Source organism: Niastella sp. (assembly GCA_036379015.1). Lineage (GTDB taxonomy): Bacteria > Bacteroidota > Bacteroidia > Chitinophagales > Chitinophagaceae > Niastella. Next base: position 88 of record DASUVL010000995.1, on the reverse strand, counting down.
TCTTTTTCAATTTTCCAGTCAAGAACCTGCATCCAAAGTAATGAAACAGGTTTTCCTTTTTCGTTTATTGTTATTTCAGATTTATTTA
>DASUVL010000994.1:0-6710 GCA_036379015.1 Niastella sp. | reverse complement strand
CCGCTGGCCTATCGCAATGAATTACCTGGCGTTGATAAATCGGAGGAAGTGGATGGTTTCCGGTTGGGAAAATTTGAAATAGCTATGGAAGCTACCAATCGCCTGAGTAATGACTGGCCGCTCTTCCGATATGCTGATATTTTGATGATGAAAGCGGAGAGCTTATTAAGATCGGGAAGTGCTGATGCAGCAGCAACAATAGTAACGCAGGTGCGCCAGCGTGCCTTTAAGTTAAACCCGGCAAAGGCTGTGGTAACAGGCGCGCAATTGGCAGGAGGAAGCACTTATAACTATGGTCTTCGAAATCATTTGACGTCAACCGTTGAAGGTGGCAACGATATTACATATGGCCGGTTCCTCGATGAATTGGGCTGGGAGTTCAATCAGGAAGCCCGCAGAAGAACAGATATGATCAGATTTGGCGTGTTTACTAAAAAATCATGGTTGTCTCATTCTCCAAATGGCGATTACAGGAGTTTATATCCCATTCCGAAAACGGAGATAGATAAGAACGCAAATTTGAAACCTAATCCCGGGTATTAAATGATTTCTGATTTAGGGATTTAGGGATTTTGAGATTTGTCAGAAGACTAAAACCTAATGAGATCTCAAAATCCCTACATCAGAAATCTCAAAATCTTCACAAAAGTCTTAATCGAAGAACAAAGAATGTTCAATGAACAAAAAGATAATTCTATTCACACTACTGGCTGGCATTCAAATTACAGGCTGGTCGCAATTGTACCGGAAAACTGAAAATGGTATCAAAACAAATGTGAAGTCAATTGATATAGAAGTGCAATTTTATTCTCCGCAAATAGTTCGCATAATAAAAGTGCCTTCAGGTAAATCGGGAAAGACAAAAAGCCTTTCCGTTATTGCTTCGCCGCAAAAACTTCCACTGACAGTTGCCACGCAGAACAATGAATTGACAGTAAGCAGCAGCTCTTTGCAGGTAAAGATCAATCGGCAAACAGCCGCAATCCATTTTTATGCTGCCAAAGGAAATATATTATTACAGGAAAAGGAGCAGGGAACTCATTTTTCACCTTCCAGCGATTCGAAGAGTTATAACGTTAAACAGACGTTTCAATTAAGTGAAGAGGAGCCTGTATATGGGTTAGGTCAGCATCAGCAAGGATTGATGGATCAAAGAGGTCAGCAACTACTGCTCAAACAAAACAATATGCAGATCGCCGTACCTTTTTTTCAATCTATAAAAGGCTATGGCGTATTATGGGATAATAATTCAGCAACCATTTTTAAAGATAGCACTGATGGAACCTCCTTTGAATCTGAGGTAGCCGATGGCGCTAATTATTATTTCATTTATGGTGGTAATGCCGATAAGGTAATTGCCGGCTATCGCCAGCTAACAGGGCAGGCGCCGATGTTTCCCCGGTGGACGCTAGGTTATTGGCAAAGCAGGGAACGGTATAAGAGCCAGTATGAAACAAATGAAGTGGTGCGTAAGTACAGGGAACTTCATGTTCCTTTAGATGGCATTGTTCAGGATTGGCAATATTGGGGTGAAGATGAAAGCTATTGGAACTCTACCGAGTTTGGTAATCCACGTTTTCCTGAACCTAAAAAAATGATCGATAGCGTTCATGAGCAGAACGCGCACATCATTATTTCTGTATGGCCCTCGTTTGGTAACAAAACGAAGATCTACCAGGAGTTTAAACAACGGAATATGTTGTATGGTGATTATGTTACCTGGCCTATGAATCCAAATGTTGAAGTGTACGATGCATTCAATCCGCACGCAAGGGATATATATTGGCACTACATGAACAAGAACATTTTTTCTATCGGGATAGATGGTTGGTGGCTGGATTCTACCGAACCCGATCACTTCAAGGACAAAGAAAGCGATGAAGCATACAAAACTTACCTGGGAGCATATCGGAATGTGCGGAATGCATTCCCTTTGATTCATACAGGCGGTGTGTATAAACATCAAAGAGATACTACAGATAAAAAGAGGATTTTTATTTTGGCGCGATCAGCATTTGCTGGTCAGCAACGATATGGAACCATGATGTGGTCGGGTGATGTGCAATCAGGATGGAAAGTTTTCCGGGACCAGATTTCCGGGGGACTTAATCTTTCGTTATCCGGACTTCCATATTGGAATAGTGACATTGGCGGTTTCTTTTCGGGGCGTAATTATCCTAAAGGAGTGAACGATGCGGCCTTCCGGGAACTGTATGTGCGCTGGCTCCAGTTTGGAACTTTTTGCCCGATGATGCGTTCGCATGGAACCGACACACCCAGGGAAATTTATCAATTTGGTGCAAAAGGCGACTGGGCTTATGATGCCATTGAAAAGTTCATTAACCTTCGGTACCGGTTGTTGGCGTATAATTATTCCAATGCGTGGCAGGTTACTTCCCGGGCAGGCACCATGATGCGTGCCCTGATGATGGATTTTCCTGCTGATAAAAAAGTATGGAACATTGACAATGAATATATGTTCGGCAAGTCCATGTTGGTATGTCCCGTAACTGACTCTATGTACACCAGCAGGCGCCATGATAACACCACCGTTGATTTAAATACGATTAAAAAGCAAAAGCTCTATCTGCCCGGTGGTACTGATTGGTTTGATTTCTGGACAGGTGAAAAATGGAAGGGTGGACAGGACGTGGAGAAAGAAGCGCCTATTGATCTGATGCCTTTGTATGTAAAGGCTGGGTCAATTATTCCAATGGGGCCTTTACAACAGTACACGAACGAAAAAAAGCAGGATACGCTTGAAATAAGAATTTATGAAGGTGCAGATGGTAATTTCACTTTGTATGAAGATGAAGGTGACAATTACAATTATGAAAAAGGAAAATATGCTACCATCGACTTTGCGTGGAACAACAAGGCCAGGACGTTGATGATCAAAGATCGTAAAGGATCATTTCCGGGCATGCGTCAGCAAATAACTTTTAATGTTGTTTTGGTTAACAGGCAAAATGGAATTGGGATGGAAGTGCCTGTAAAGTTTGATAGGGTTATACATTACACGGGTAAAGGAGTGATCAATACTATTATACCTAAATAAAACGGGCTTTACCGTTGTTAAATAACTATAACCAACCTGAACGGCGAAATAAATAATAAACGATAACGCAAATACAGAAAGTGCCTCCCACAACAATGGGATAGCCATAGGCCCATTCCAACTCGGGCATAAATTTAAAATTCATTCCATAGAACCCGGCCACCATGGTGGGTACTGCAATAATAGCAGCCCAGCCGGCGAATTTTCTTGACGTGTCGTTTTGAGAGATGGAGATCAATGAAAAATTTGCATCTAATGCTGTGTTCAATAATTCCCTGGTGTTATCTACCATTTCATTGATCCGCAGGGCATGGTCATATATGTCGCGGAAATAAGGTTGTGTTTCCGGGGAAATGTATTTAATATCAAATCGCATAAGACGGTTACAAATATCTATGAGGGGCGATACCGCACGTTTCACTTCGAGCAGATCTTTCTTTAGCTGATATATTTGTTCTGTAGTTTTTCGGTTGGGGTTTTCCTTAAAAACTTTATCTTCTATGCTTTCCAGGGCTATTTCCAGTTCATCTACTACCGGAAAATACATATCAACTATAAAGTCCATAATGGCATATAAAACAAATCCCTGTCCTTTGCTCAATAATTCGGGCATTGTTTCACAACGTTCCCTCACATCTGTATATGGTACAGATGAACCATGCCGCACAACTACAATAAAATTTGATCCTACAAAAAAATGGGTTTCTCCAAACTGAATGTGGCTTTCCTGGTTCATTTGTACTGTTCTAAGTACAATGAAAAGGGAGTCGCCGTATAACTCTATTTTAGGTCGTTGATGTGCCCGGTGCGCATCTTCAACGGCCAGATCATGGAGGCCAAATTCATTCTGTACCCGTTCCAATAATTTTTCTGATGGTTCATATAATCCTATCCATACAAACTGGCTGGTATCTTTCAGTATTTCATGAATATTATTTAGTTCAACATCTTCGGTTCGTTGGCCGGCCGAGTAGGCGGCACAATTGACAATCTCTTTCATAAAAACTATTTTTTGAAAGTTGCATTCACTTTACACCCCTGAAAGTTCGTAAAAACCGATAAACTTAGGCCATATTTCCAAAGAATATCGCTCTTACCAAAAAACAACCCCGCCTCGGCGGGGCCGAAAGGCGGGGTTCACGATTAAGATATGTCTTGACCGATTACTGTATCGATCTGGAAACAACCGGCGAATAGGCCTTTTGACCTTTGCGGCCGATGGCTACAACGCGGAACCAGTACCGTTTATCGGAATACAATCCAGTAAACGTATGATCACCTGTTGTGCTTCCCTCACTGTGCCATACAGTGTTTGCACCTGGTGGTTCGGTTGCATATTGGTGTACATAGGCAACGGCGCCTTTGGGATTTTTAGCCAGCAAGATGGCTTCGCCGGGGGCGCCCAGTTCAACCTCCAGTGTTTCGATAGAAGGTTTTATTGAACCGGTTTGTTCGTCCGTAACATCAAAGCCGCTGCTTAAGATCAAGGCGCGATCGTCTTTACAGGTGACGATTACATATTCTGCCAGTTCTTCCAGCAATGCCAGTATACGGGCCTTCTTGGCGTTTTTAATAGCCACCCATTGAAAGACATTTTGATTTAATTAAAAGTCCATTTCGTTTAATTCAAATCACTTCTGGTTAAACGAAATGTCAATTCTTTTCAATTCAAACGACTTCTAATTGAAAGAAATATCGTTTCTATTTAAATCCCCGGCACTATGTTTAATCCGATCAATCCAAATTTGTATAACATGAAGAAGGTTTGCTGGCAACAGAAAGGATCTTTTTACAAGTTGAAGAAAAGTGTCAAGAAAAAGGCCGTCACGAATTTTCGAGACGGCCTTTTATCTATTTCCGAGTTGCTCCTCACATGTCTTCGCTTACTCCTTCAATAACTTCTTTGTTATAATTTTTCCATTATATACCAGCTTCAACAGGTATGCACCTGCCGGGAGTTGATGAGATGACATAGTGGTTCGGTGATTGCCTGCGGGCAAATGCGCATTTACCAATACCGTCACCTGTTTACCCATCATATCATATACTACCAGTTGAGTATGCCCGGCCTGTGGCAATGAAAATGTAATGGTACTGGTTTCCCTGAATGGATTGGGATAGCTGCCCAATGTTACTTTTGATATAGTAGTAACAGATGTTGCCACTGGCGTCATTGACCGCGCTAATGAAGCGGCTGTGGTAATTACCAGTTGCGGGGGATTGCTACCGAACTCCGATGAATTCCAGAATACACGCGGATCATGCTCTGCCTGGCTTTTTAGCGCAAATGATAGGCTGGTTCTGCCGGCCAGTAATTCACTCTGCACATAACTGGTAACATCCCAGGTAATATAGCTGTATGCTGTATTAGGAACGGTAGCAGTGGCCAGTGCGGTGGTTCCCGAAGCAGGTTTATTATTCCAGGTAAGGGCGTTTTCTGTCCAGGTGGTATTGGTTACCGGAAACACAGCCACCGGTACAGTGGGCACCGCGGTGCCATCTACTTTGCCATATACTCTTAGTGTAACAGCACTTACATTGGATAGGGAGCCTGCATTGAAGGTCAGATACGTTTCACGGGCGTTGTTCAACTGACCGGCAGGTGATAGTTTGGTGATCAGTAAAGTTGAATCTGTTGTGCCATGTGTTATGGCTGCGTTGGTTCCATCGCGCACATAGGCATCCTGAACAGGCACGAGCGTAATGGTTCCACCGCCTGAACCGGTTTGAATTTTTACTTCGGTGAAACTGTTCCAGGCATTCACGCTGTTGCCATGCCCAACTATACGAACATATTTGGCGGTACGCGGCGTAAAGGTGAATGTTTCCAGGTTCAGCGTAGTGCCACTGCTTACAACACCAGATGCAGCGGTAGTCCAGGTAACGCCATCGGCGCCGGTTAATACATCAAAGGTAGAGGCACGTGTATTACCGCTGTAGAAAGCGATCTGCACGCCTGTAACCGTTGTGCTATTAGCTAAACAAAACTGTATCCATTGGCCGTCGCCATTAGCCGACCAGCGGGTATTGAGATCATTGTCCAGTACATTGGCAGGTACATTTCCGTCATTGCTGCTTGCCGTAACCGGTTCGCAGGTGGGCGCCCCCTGTACTGTAATAGCCACAGCGGGAGATGTAGTAACACCTCCGGCATTATCGGTAGCTTTGGCCGTAAGGTTGTATGGACCCGCTGCTACATTGCTCCATGTAAAACTATAGGGCGAGGTACTGTCTTCTCCCAGCTTATTGCTGCCATTAAAGAACTCTACTTTGGTAACGCTGCCATCGCCATCGGTTGCCGTAGCATTAATGGGTACGCTTGCCGGTGCGGTGAAAACAGCGCCATTAGCAGGTGATGTAATATTCACCACAGGCAATGCATTACCGCCTTCTGCAATAACCGATAACTGCGGCGGATTGGAACCGAACTCACTGGAGTTCCAGAATATGCGCGGATCATGCGCCTGCTCGCTCTTTAACGCGAAGGACACTTTTTTGCGACCTGCCGCCAGTTCTGCTTTTACATAATTGGTTACATCCCAGGTATAGTAAGTGGCCGCTGCATTGGTGACTGATGTAGAAGCCAGCGCAGCTACGGACGTAGCCGGTTTGTTGTTCCAGGTAATGGCGTTTTCCGTCCAGGTTGTATTGG
>DASUVL010000993.1:0-7810 GCA_036379015.1 Niastella sp. | reverse complement strand
GCTGGCAAATATCCTGTAACGTATCGTGATTGCCAATGATGCATGACACCCGGGCTCCCAGTGTTTTGAAATAATGACGAATGAGAATATCGGCCAGGCAATGGTATTCTTTGGTCACCAGCACCACCACTTTTTTCTCAGGCAACGGATTCACTTTTATCACCGCATCGGGTGGCAGCACCTGCTGCAGTTTTAATTCAAGGGCCTGCGAATCGGCATCCTGTTCAAGATGTATCCTGATAAAAAAAATGTTCTCTACTTTATCAACATGCTCACGCAATGAAACAATGTTCAATTGCGCAGCGGCCAGCACGCCGGTAATTCCGGCAACCAATCCAACCTGGTCTTTACATTGAATAACAACGATCATACAGAAGCAATAAGAAAAGCAAGATAATCATTTCCGGATATAAAAGAGATGTGCCATCAGTCCCCGCTCAGCCGGGACAGATGGCACATCTCAGGATCTCTCATGTGACCCTTTATTAAAAGTTGGCCGAAAGACTGATGTAATAATAACCGCCGTTCATACCAAACTGTGTTGCGTTACGGCTGTACACAAATCGTCCATCGGAAGTATTGGCATAGTAGGGATTCGATCTGTCTTTTTTACCATCCCGGAACCACTTTAGTTTTTGCGGATAAATATCAAATGCATTATTGGCGCCAATGGTTACCCGCACCTGTGGCAGAATGCTGTAACTGATACTGGCATCGGTTACGATCCTGGCATCATATGTTTCATCGAGCTGCGGGTTGGTGTTCCATGAGGTTACTTTCCCGAACCGGGTCAGCCGTATCATAAAGCCCATTTTTTTGAACTGATAATTAGCTGATGCCGAGATCTTGTTTTTGGGATTGGCCAGTTCTACCCGTGACTGTTCTGCCCGGTCGAAGAAGAAGTAGTTACCAACAGAGTCCGGCACTGCAGCAATGCTCTCTGTACCTTTTACTTTTTTAATTTTTGTTTCATTAAAGTTGGCGGCCAGCGTCAGGTCGAGGCTACCCTTGCTAACCTGCGGGCTAACTGACAGGATTATATCAATACCCTGTGTTTTTGTATCGATGATGTTCGCGAATGCCTGAACTACCTGCACGTCACTGGAAATACCAGCATTATTCAGTATGGGGCCCACTAACGCGTTTGTTCTTCTGAATGGACCGGCGTACAAAATACGGTCTTTAATGTCGATGCGATAGGCGTCTATTGTCAATGATACATTCCTTCCAGGTTTCGAGGTAATGCCTAAGCTATAGTTCACAGAGGTCTCCTCTTTCAGGTCGGGAATACCCAGTGCTTTTGCAATTTTGTCGTTGTTACGAACCGTAAGGGTATTGCTGGCAGTTAAGGTGTTGTTAACGAGTTGGAACTGGGTGCTGGTATTATTGAAATAATACTGGTGAATGGAAGGCGCCCTGAAACCATTGCTGATGGCGCCGCGAATAGATAGCGCATCGAGTATTTTATACCGCAATGCCAGCTTACCGGCCAGCGCATTACCAAAATCACTGTAATGTTCAAAACGGCCTGCTACGTTCACCAGGAGTTTTTCGGTAATGTCAGATTCCACATCAACATAAGTGCTGACCACACTACGGGTTTCATTTACTTCATTGGCTGGCTGAAAGCCAGGGAACACCTGTGCACCACCTGCCTTGGTGGAGTCGTAATTCTTCCACGATTCTTCCTGTCCGGCTGTGATCTTATACATATCGAAACGCATTTCAGCGCCAACCGCAACGTTAAATGACGACAGGTTGAGCTTTGAACCAAAATCTTTTGAGAAGTCGACATTGGTAGTACTTTGCTGAAAACCCAGTTTACCACAATCAAATTCGGTGGGTGAATTAATGCCCATACTGGCGTTATTTGAATTGGTAACCTCAAAACTGAACTGGTTGCCGCCATATACGCTGCTTACATCCCAGTTCCAGGCGCTGGCGGTTTTCCCTTTAATGCCTGCCAGAAGCGTATGGTCGGTAATATCTGAATTTATATAGGGCAGAAAGCCGCGTGGGTACAATTCCAGCACAACCTGTGAGGGTGATTGTTGTTTGGGATAGCGGTAAAAACCGGCTGCCTTCCCTTTACGATAGCTGTACATGCCGGTTGCATAAAACCGGGTGTTACCAGAAATGGGCAGGTCCAGATTCGCTTCACCATAAGCATTCAATTGTTTTGAATTACCGATATACATATTGTTCTTTCTATCCCAGCCACCGTTTTGTGCAATCAGAAGGCTGTCCTGCGCGGCGCCGTTAGCAAACACGGTACCCAGGTATTCACCGGCCCGGTTGGTTGGCTGGCGATGTCTTATTTCTGCGGTAATGTTCAACACGCCTTTACCCAATTTAAAACCCTGGTTAAGGCCAAACTGCAGATTAGCACCATCGCCTTCATATTGTTGCCCGGCATGTGCAAACACCTGCGTGCCGGTCTTCTTTTTCAATACCACATTTATAACCCCGGCAATGGCATCTGAACCATATTGTGAAGCCGCCCCGTCGCGCAATACTTCAATGCGTTCAATACTACTGGTAGGAATGGAATTCAGGTCGGTACCTACAGACCCCTTACCTACCGTGCCGTTGATATTTACAAGCGCTGTATTGTACCGGCGTTTACCATTTACCAGCACCAGCACCTGATCGGGACCCAGACCACGTAAGGATGCCGGATCAATATGATCGGTTCCATCTGCAATGGTTTGCCGGTTGGAAACGAAGGATGGTGCCGTGAATTGAATTTGTTGCGCAGGTTCAATTTGGCCGGTTGCCAGTAAGTCCTTGGAGGAGATCACATCTACCGGTACTGGCGATTCCACGTTTGTTCTTGCTCTTAACGAACGGGAACCAACCACAACGGTGGTCAGTTCGGCTACTGCTTCGTCGAGGCTGATAGCGAGCTCATGTTGGCTGCCTATAGTTACCTCTCTCGACTTAAAACCAATGATCGAAATGATGAGCACATCGCCTTCATTGGCATCGATGGTAAAAACGCCGTTGGCATTGGTTGAAGTGCCACCCGCTTTGTCTTTTACCACTATACTTACGCCCGACAAAGGCTCTCCTTTTGCATTGGTGATTTTACCGGTAATAGGAACCGGTGTAAATTCCGGTGCTACCGCCGGTTCTATACTGGCTTTGTCGGTAACCTGCCGTTTTAGAATTACTTTATCACCAATAACTTCATATTCGAGGTTTAAATAACCAGCCAGCTCATCCAGCACGACCGATAATTTTTCTTTTGATCTGTTGATAGTGACCAGCCGGTTGCTTTGTATTAATTTGGGACTGAAGACAAACATCACCTTTGTTTGTTCTTCTATTTTATTCAATACATATTCCAGCTTTTTTTCTTTGATGTTCAGTGTTACTTCACGGTCGAGTACACCCAGGCTGTAGCCGGTTTCTGCATAACCAATAACGGCAAAAAGAACAGCCAGTATCAGTTGCAAGGCGGTATACTTCATGGCACTGAGCAAAAACGATGGTTTGAGCAAAGCGATATTTCTCATAACTTTGAGCGATTTTGGTTAAGACTTTTGATCAAAAGCAATTCCCTGGCCGGTGATGTAGCAGCATCACCGGTTTTTTATTGTTACTGCTTATGTTGAATTTTCCATTGGTTAAATTATTATTGATTAGTCAGTTTATTTTTCACAATCATGTCCGGTAATGATCACCTGTCCGTCGGCCTGTTCATACGTGGCTTCAATGGCTTTACAAATCAGGTTGATCTTTTCGAAAAAAGATTCATTGGTAAAAGTGCCGGTAAACGAACAATGGCTTAGCAGTTCTTCATCAAAAACGATCGAAATGCCATAGGCCTTCTGAATGGACAACAGTACCTCGGATGCCGCTGCATCAATAAACACCTGTTGGTTATTGCTTTTGGGAAAACTGATATTAATCATCTGTGGTTGCCCGGCTATAGACCTTGTTATATTCGTCAGGTGCCTGTTAAATAGTACTTGCTGGTTAGGGGATATGATGGTGGCATTTGTTTTTGCCAGTTCCTGCTCAGCCTGGTTACTTTTCCGCTGATATACGGTTACTTTACCGGTATGCACTATTACTTTAATGGTTTCGTCGTTCGGAAAGGCTCGTACATCAAAACTGGTTCCCAGCACTTTTGTTACCAGCTCGTTGGTATAAACATAAAAAGGTTTGGCTGGATCCTTAGCTACCTGAAAAAAAGCCTGGCCTTCCAGGTATACTTCTCTTTTATTGCCACTGATATGTTGTGAATAAGCAATTTTGGAAGCAGGTTGTAATACCACATAACTGCCATCTTCCAGCGTAATACGTTGTGGGGCGGTGGTTTTATTAACGTTTTCCGACAATTTGTTTTGCTTCCGGCTTTGGTCATAGGAAAAAGATTTGGGTGATGAAAAGAAGAATGCCCACCCGCCTATTGCCAAGCCGGTAACAATAGCCGCAGCAGTAATATAATACAGTCTTTTCCTGCGTGTAGCACTTTTTATAGAAAGTATTTTCGTGTTATCAGCATATATATGGCCTTCTTTTTCGATATGGGCCCACATTTCCCGTTCAATGTTATCCAGTTCTTCAGTTTGCAATGCAGGCAGGTTATTTTCATATAACAATTCGTACCAATGATCTACCAATGCTTTTTCTTCCACTGAAGCAGTTCCATTAATATATCTTATTAATAATTCCCTGAAAGCTGTCCGGTTCATTGCTGATCGTTTTTAACCGTGGGGCGGTTGTACCCTGTTATAGACAGGCAGGTTCAGCGATACCCTAAAGGGCCTGAAAAAAAAGCGGGAAGCAAACGTTAGAAAGCGATGTCAAGATAATCTTTCAACTGCAGGCGCAGGGTTTTCAACGATTGGGTGATGTGATATTCGACAGCCTTTTCAGAGATATTCAGACTGGCGGCAATTTCATGAATGGAAAGATGATCGAAACGGCTAAGCCGGAAAACGTGCCTGGTTTTCTCGGGCAGCAGATCAATGGCTTTTTCAATGGCTTGTGAAAGGTCATGAAAACTAATGGTTGCTTCTGTGCCCTGGCAGATACCCGCAGTTGAATCCATTACATGTTGCAGGTATTTTTTATGTACTAAAGTAGATTCAATGTAATTAATAACCCGGTTTTTGATAGCTGTTTGTAAATAGCTTTGTAAGTGATGTATTTGAATGCTATGGCGTTTCTCCCAGATGCGCAGGAATACAGATTGCACCAGTTCTTTTGCTATTTCCCGACTGGCCACTCTGCGATAAGCTGTTTCGAAAATTGGTTTCCAGTAACGGGAATAGATCTCCTTAAAGGCCTTGTCATCATCGGCTTTTAGTAGTCGTAGCAGTATTTCATCAGTTAGTCCCCGGAGGTCCATAGCTGACTAAAGTTAACAAAATTATCAGGGCAAACAAATTCCGTCCCTGGAGTTTTTAGGTGTGTTATTGTTTCGTTGACCGGTTGGCGGCATCGTTTCTTCGTATATGCAATACCTGTATATGATGCCGAAGTAATATTTCAGATTTGGTGATTGCGGGATTTTACGATTTGATTTCCTGATAGCGGAATTTCAAAATGAATAAACCTCAAAATCAGTAAATCCCCCAATTATTTGCTTACCTATAGTGCCCTTACTCGACAGAAAAGGCAGTACGGGCAAGCCACTGTTAAAAACCTTCTATAATAGATCAAGAAAGGCCAATTGTTAATAGCGAAACCAATATGTAAAATGAATCCGGGCGCCGGCTATGCCAGGTTTATAGTTTCCTGGTCATGGGTGAAGGCCGGGAGCGACTCGTTCTTCATCCCTGCATATATATGGGTGCGTGTAATTTCTGACCCTCCTGCAAAATATCGTTCCACTGCATCCATAATAACGCTACCGGCTGCCCGGATCATCATTCTATAGCCAAAAAATAGTAAAGAGCTTGTTGCAGGTAACCCTGCCATTGCAACCAATAATTTCTGTTATATAATAAAAGAGTACGAATCAAATACACAAAGTATCAGAAGAAGTAGTGCGGCACCTTATGGCCTGTTTAGCTTTGTATATGAGGAATGCTTTGAGGGCTTTGTTGTAGCGCACCCAAAAAGTTGTACCGCAACTACCGCTATCTGATGTTGTATGTATTGAAAACCGTCCTTTCAAATATCTACATGCAATATACGAAGTCATATTTCTTGTATTTGCACAATTCCATTTTTTATTTTATTCACAATGTGACATGTGCTATACTGTTAGTGTTATACAAAGAACTATTGTGCCAATAAGTATGGCAATACTATTTTGTACAAAGTGCTGTTCACTTTGCGTTGCAGAAATCATTATGTTATAACGTCTTTAATCATGAAGCCCGTTCCGCCATTCGGTGGGCGACTTACTATATATTTTTTTAAACATTGTACTAAAGCTTCCCATGCTTTTATAACCTACCAGTATTGAAATTTCCTTTACACTTTTTTCGGTTTGCTCCAATAACTCCTTGGCCTTTTCCATCCGCAATAGAATACGGTAATCATCGATGCTTACACCAAACAACTGCTTAAATCCGTATTGCAGCTTGGTTCTGTTAAGTTGTGTTTGTTGACTTAGATCATTAATAGTTATATGATAACGCCGGTTTTTAGTTAGTAAATCCTTTGCGAGCCTGATCCTTTCAATATCCTCTTTTTTCAATTTCATAAGAAAAGGTTTATTGCAAATAACAAAGTAGTTGTCGTTGACCCCTGCAATGTGTAACCCCCAGGTATAAAGAATACGCTTCAGCTGCCGGGTACAGGCATGCTGATAATTGTATGGGTTACTGTTTTACAATTAAACAATAATAGATTGTATGGTATCTGCCATATACCGGCAGTACCACGACTAATGGAGTGTTGCTGCTATCCGTTTCCGTTTTGTCGCCTGTTCATAGGGGCCAACTGCTATCAATTACCTTTGTTATTAGTTATCATGCATCCGTGACGAAAGGAACCATTCCGGTACGTATTCAGTGCATCGGATAAGCACCCTATACCGGTTTGGCCAGACCGCCGGTTTGAGATCAGTGAACTGCTGATGTTGAGTTACCAATTTTTTTGAAATCTGTCTGTCGTACGAATTGACTGAAATTGTAAAAAAAGTGAAGGCACACCAAAATTGCCCGCAGGCAAATAAGATAATTAAAATAGATACAAAGAGAAGAAGTGGTTTAATGTCTTGAATCCGGTCCATCAGATAAGGTTTGTGCATCGGCTACATTGCTCGTCTCACCATTTCTTTCTCACTTCGCTGATTAGTGTTGCCAAAACAAAGATAGGAGGAGTTTTTGAATGTTGATTTTTGAAAAGAAAAATTTTAGACACGTTTGCATTTCATTATACAGGTTAACCATTAATGATAGCTTGCCTTTTGTTGCTGGTTATGGTGTTATTAACTATTTATTAATAAATTATCATTTAATGGTTTCTGTTATATATCGAAAAAATAAATATTAATTATTGGTAAAGGTAGTAAAGCGACAATTGCGCAAAAGGTGTACTATCCCGGTAATGGCCCGGTTAATTATCATGTGAGCCCCACTGATGAGGCAAGCACACAAAAAAGCCCCCGGTGCATCGGGGGCTTGCTGTGATTATTTTAAAACAAACTAATTAGCTATTGGACGAAAATAAAAACCTTCTTCACTCAAAATATGGGAGTTCGGTACGAAACTCATTAGTGATTGACGAACCATATCTTCAGCTGCCATTTGATAACGTGTTCCTACTTCAGGATTTTTGATAGCGAATTTCCAGCTTTGAATCTTCAGCAGGGCAATTTTACTGGCATGTGCGATATGGTATT
>DASUVL010000992.1:0-2133 GCA_036379015.1 Niastella sp. | reverse complement strand
TATTGCGTCCGCAGAAAAATTTGATTCCCTGGTATTGCGTAAAAGGATCGATGGGGGCTTGCCAACCACCTATTATACGTATTGCTTTGAAGGGCGACCCAATACGTTTACATTTTCTCCACCTGCAGAAAGCGCCTGGCTGGGTTGGTATGCAACCAATAAACAATTTAATGGGTATTTACGCTGGGCATACAATTGCTGGCCACGTGATCCTATGCAGGACTCGCGGTTTAGTACGTGGTCGGCAGGGGACACATATTTAGTTTATCCGGGTGGAAGTTCTATCCGGTTTGAAAGATTGATAGAAGGCATCCAGGATTATGAAAAGATCAGGATGTTGAAAGCCATGTATAAAGACCAGCCGGCAAAGTTGCAACCGCTGCAGGATGTAATAAAAGGATTTGAAACAACGGCGTTAAGTGATCAAACGGCGGCAACGCAATTGCAAAAAGCAAAAGCGGTTTTGAATGCGTATTAGGTATCAAGACCTGTCAGGTGCCGGCAAGCTTTCTGATTGTGCAAGGGGTAATGGGGCACCTGACAGGTCGGAATTGGAGAAAAGGAAAAAAATATGTCGCATGAAAGATCAACACCTGACATTTCTAGTATTCAATGTATTGTTATCTGTGCTATCCTTCGCCCAGGCATCAACACAATTCACCTGGCGAAATCCGGCTGCCAACGATTTTCCGGTTGTTGAAGGACAGGCATGGCCTGCAGAAGTAACTACACCCTATGATCGTTTTCCGGCCCGTGCAGAAAAAACACTTAATCCAAATGTGTGGAATATTTCGCACAGCAGCGCCGGCTTGTATATAAAGTTCAAAACAAATGCAACCAGTATGGTCGTTCGCTATAAAGTGAAAGGGGCTTTGGACATGACGCATATGCCAGCTACCGGTGTTAGTGGAATAGACTTATATGCCATTGATCCCAACGGACAATGGAAATGGGCGCCGGCAAGCCATTCGTTTGGGGATACCGTTGAGTACCGCTTCTTGAATATGGTTGTAAGCAGCGAATTCCCTGGAAGGGATTATGAATACAGATTGTATCTGCCATTGTACAATACCCTTACATGGCTTACCATTGGAGTGCCCGGTAACAGTTCGTTTCATTTTATGCCTTTGTCAGCCGAGAGACCCATTGTTGTGTATGGGACTTCCATTGCACAAGGCGCCTGTGCTTCCCGGCCTGGTATGGCATGGACCGCTTTATTGCAACAACGGTTGGATCGTCCGCTGATAAATCTTGGCTTTTCAGGATCCGGAAAGTTGGAGCCATCTGTTATTGCATTGATGCATGAAATTGATGCAAGGGTATATGTATTGGATTGCCTTCCCAACCTTACGGCGCGGGCAGGTATATCGGCCCCCGAATTGGAAAACAGGATACTGGCAGCTGTAAAATCATTAAAAGCGAAACGGCCTGATGTGCCAGTGTTGTTGGTTGATCACAGCGGTGGTACCGAAAATGGTATTATTGATACAGCCGCCCAACACGATTTTCAAAATGCCAACGAGGTGCTGCAACACAGTTTTGATAAAATGAAGGCGGCGGGCATTACCGGTATTTATCTTTTATCAAATAAAGAGATTGGCCTGTCTGTACACAGTACAGTAGATGGACTACATCCAAACGATGTAGGTATGATGGAATATGCAGGCGCCTATGAAAAAAGCATCCGGTCCATTTTGCATGAGCCTGCAGGATTGTTAACCACTACCATTCCTGTTATACAAAGTCGCGATGGTTATTACGACTGGCGCAGCAGGCATACTGAAATAATTACCGGAAACAAAACAACCGGGCCCCGCATAGTTTTTCTGGGTAATTCTATTATCCATTATTGGGGTGGCCGCCCGGAAGCGCCACTAACACGGGGCGCCGATTCATGGAACGAATACCTGGAGCCGGCTGGTGTTCAAAACTTTGCATTTGGTTGGGACCGGATAGAAAATGTATTGTGGCGCGTTTACCATGATGAACTGGATGGGTTTGAAGCTGCACAGGTATGGGTAATGATCGGCACCAATAATGTAACCATCAATACAGATGCTGAAATAACAGCGGGATTAAAAATGTTGATTGACGCTATAAAGGTTCGCCAACCTGCAGCTTCCATTGTATTGT
>DASUVL010000991.1:0-10087 GCA_036379015.1 Niastella sp. | reverse complement strand
TAATTCATCGAGGATCACATACATTTTAGCATAGTTGTTTGCCGCTACATCGAGCGATACATGCAGGTTACTGGCGTCGGGGCTACGCTGGGCTTTCATTTCACTACCGTATTGCTTCCATACGACATAATTGGCTTGTCCGCTTTCACGGCCGCTTTGTGAACGTATATACAGTTCGGAACTATCGGCAGGTTCACCGCGCACATCCAGTCGCATGTTTTCCAATGGCCCTTTAAAGGTGGCATTGGCCTTGGCGAACAGTTTACCGAAGAATGGGTCTTTACTTGTATTGGGTGTATTCAACACCTGCAGCTTATTGGTATTAAAAGCAAAATCAAAATACAGATCATCAAAGGCCTGGTGTTTTAAAATGCCTTTTGTAATTTGTCCGGTATTGCCAAACTGATCTTTAAAAGCAAAAGAACCAAAATCTATGGCGCCGTCTTTAAACTCAAATACGGCCGATGGTATTTTATACAATACGTTGGTATAAATTACCCGTAGCTCACCATCACGCAGCTGCATACGGCCCAGGTACTTCAGGTTATCAGGTGGGCCTACGATGCGCAATTGTCCGGTAGCGTGCCCGTTCAAATCGGTAAAAACATCTGACAGGTATTTATCGAGCAGTTTGATCTTTGTATCCTTGAAATTACCGGTTATATCCAGGGGATCTGTATTGGCTGTGTCAGACAGGTTATACGATCCGTTCATATCAAAATTATATTGATCGTTTTCTGAAATGGCGCCAAAGTTCACTTTGTTCGAACGCTGACTATAGTTGGCATTCAATTGCAGTTTACCGATGGAATCGTTATCGAGCCGGAACATTTCGGCTTCACCGGCCAGGTCTACCTGCAGTTTACCAAAGGGATCAATAATATCGGCAGTGGCTGTAAGCAAACCTTCAAGCCGGTTATCGGTAACTACATAAGGCGCAAAGTCGCCAATATTTACTTTTTTCAGTTCTACTTTTATGTCATTGGTATTGCCGATGTCAGAGGGATGCGTGGTAACCAGTATCTCCTGCTGACCGTTATAAATTTTTACACCGTCTGCTGATACAAGTTCTTTACTCAACACCAGTTCGCCGTTCTTTTCAACCGTCCAGTTTTTACCGTTCATGTCAAAATTCGACTGGTTGAACGTGATACGCACACCCGTTGGCATTGTTTGCACGCGTGCAGAAAGGTCGGCCGAGTTGAGGGTTTGGTTGGCGGATGTTTTTAATTGCACCAGCGACATATCATTCGCTGATCTTACCCGCAGATCGGTACCCGGAAAATGCAGACTGTCATTGATGTACACATCGGCAATGGAGCTGGTCAAAGCCAGGGTATCGTAGTTGCCGGTTCCTTTCAGGTTAACGTTATAAAAGAAAATGTTCTTATAACTGAATTGTGGTATTTCTGCATTCAGGTCGAGCAGGTTTTCCTTGCTGTTGATACGACCGGTGATGGTACTGTAATTAAATCCGCTGAGGTTTTTATCAATAAAGCTCATGTATTCATCCACTTTTTTGGTGGTGAAAACAAAGCTGAAGTTCTCATTCTTCAACACCGTATGCGGTGGCTTAACATAGCTGGGGTAATATTTATTCAGGAAAGATGTTACCGCGGCGGGCAGATCCCTGATGGAAAATTCTCCCACCAAAGCGCCATCAAATTCATTACTAACCACTGTAATAACTTTGTTATTACCCATGGCTTTTGATTCAATGCTTAATGAATCGAACGAAAGCGGTTTGCTGTTCCTCAGCACAGACGCTTCGTAAATGCGGGCGGTACCCAGAAAGTTGTCGATATTGCTGCCGGTAAAGTTCATCCTGAACTTACCTTTTACTTCAATACTGTCCCGGGTTAGTTTAACATTCCTGAGATCGGCTTTACTGATCTCAGCGTCGAAATTAAAGGTTGGTACTTTTTGGCTGAAGTCAACCAATCCGTTCAGGCGGGCTGTTAAATTGGGATCATTGCTTATTACTTCTCCATTGAAAAGGCGTTTGGCAATCGTTCCTTTTACTACGATGTTCTGGTAGTTATAATTGTTTACCTCAAGCGAGCGGATGTTGCCATCGAGTTTGGCGTTCAGTGTGCTGGCTTTTAGTCCCCGACCGTTCACTGACCCGGTGAAGTTTATTTTACCCACCTGTGGTGCATCTACAAACTCTCCCAGGGCAAAAGACCGGGTTTCGAGCCCACCGGTATAAATGGTTGGACCGTTATCCGGAAATTTCATATTCACGTCGGTTACAATAACACCCAGCTTTGTTTCAATGGTACCGTAGGTTACAAAGTCTTTTATAAAGCCGGTGAAGTTGCCTCTGAAACGCAGGTATTCGAGTTTATCGAGCCTTGGCTGCTTAAATTCTTTTAAATCGGGTATGATGGTGATCGCATCGCGATAGGTGGTTCTGAATTCATTGGCCTCAAAGTCGATGTAGGTTTTATCGATATTGGTAAGGCTGTTGAGCCGGATGTTACCATTGAGGTAGGTGTCTTTGCCGGCTTCAATAACCAGTTTTCGGGCGCTCAAACTTTCCAAAGAGCCTTTTACTTTACCGGTAATGCGTATTTCTTTTTTCCAGGCTTGCAGCTCAGGGGCAAAGTAGGCAATATCGTCGCTGTTTAATACGGCATTCGTAAAATCGCCTTCCATGCGAACTTTGGTCTCAAAGTCGGCCATGTCGTCGAATGTGGCATACCGCATGGCGAAAAAGTTTTGCAGGCGGCTGCGATTCGTTTGAATATCCAGGCGGGCAAATTCCATAGCCTCCGGATGCCAGGTAACGCGGGCGTTTAGTTTTTTAACAACCAGGCCACTGCGTTCTTTGGTGGAAAGTTGTAAGTTGGCAGTTAATGTATCCTGCTTAAAAGCCAGTTTGTTGAATACTGCATTGATATCGGAAAAAAGAATATGGTTGCCGTCGAAATACTCATAAGGCTGCCGTTCTGTTTGCACATCGTTGTAAAAAGTACCTTTTTTCAGGGTGAGCCTGGTTACCGCAATGTCCCAGTTGCCTGGATTCCAACGCAGGTTGTTAGGATCGTTTATAATGGCGGCGGTATCGGATTTTGGCCGTAACGAATCGGGCCGGTTGCCGTCGTAGTTATAAATGGCAAAAACCGGTTTATCAATTTCGATGCTATTTATATGGGCGACCCTTTTCTTCAGATTGATCTCCTCGGCATTTACATCCATGGAGCCCACTTGCAATGTCATATTTTCACCACGCCAGCCATCCAATTGCATCAGCTTTACGTTGTGCAACTCAATTTTTTCCAGGTCGAGGTCAATGTCGTCTTGCTTTTTAACCGGCTGTTTTTTGGGACTGCTGAAATAGGCTGCCAGAAAGTGGTAGTTCCAGGTGCTGTCGGTTCGTTGCAGGTGAATGAGCGCATCATCAAGGCCGATATAGTTTAAAACGATCCGGTCTTTGAGGAAAAACCAGTCGGTGATATTCACTTTTACGGCGCCGGCGTATAAAAGGGTGTCGTTATGCTGATCGTTCACCAAAGTGCCTTCCAGCACCATTTTATTGAATAAAGCGAAATCAACATGTTTGATGCGAACGGTAGCGTGGAGATTTTTGGAAAGTTTGCTGGTAACCTGTTTTACTAACCAGTTTTGGACCAGGGAGGTTTGAATAGCCAACCAGGCTAATATGATCAGACCGATCAATACCAGCAGCACGGTCCGGGATATTTTCCAAAACTTTCTCAGGGTTGGAGCATATTAAATGTAAAAGTAATAAAACCAATGTCTTTGTTGCGCAAAATCAATACCAATGAATTGTTTTTGAGCAACTTTTCGGTGTCTTTAACATAGTTAGAAACGCGTAAAACGCTTACCGCTGTATTGTACATACGTAAAATGAATATGAAGGTTGGTTATTTCATTGGTTTTTAACGAATAATTTGGGTAAATGGTTCAAAAAAGGTAAACGGGGTAAATTGGTTGTATCGGTCGGGGAAGGACAACTACAAGAAAGCGTTAAGGTACTCAAAAGAAGCCTAAGTACAAATAGGGGGAGTGGGTAAATTGACGCTAAACGGGGTTAGGTATAACTAATAAGCGCTGAGGGCAGCAAGCTATACGTTTCAGGCTTCACGTAAAACGGGGGGTATTTATTGTTTCAATTTTTTTATTGAATTGTTTGCCAGGAGGGATTTTACCTGAGAAATAGCTATTTCATTGAGTTGTTGAAGTCGTTGCGATTGCGGAATTTCCTGACGCAATAGAACGGCATTAATGCTTTCGAGGTTACTGAGTACAACCAGTTGTTCCAGGGTTGCCTCATCCCGGATATTCCCTGATTTGCCGGGATTTTCTTTCCGCCATTCTGCAGCTGTTTTTCCAAATAAGGCTACGTTTAACAGATCAGCCTCACTGGCATAAATGGTTCCGGTTTGCTGGCGGGTGATCTGTGGTGGGATTAATGTTTCTTTAATGGCATCAGTATGAATTCGATAGTTTATTTTAGCCAGGGTCCGTTGCAGGTTCCATTCCAGGTGCTGAGATTTGCTTTCTTCATCTTTTAGCCTTTGAAACTCTTTAATGAGGTATAATTTAAACTCGGCGCTGAGCCAGCTTCCGAATTCAAAGGCAATGTCTTTGTGAGCGTAGGTGCCACCACCATATCGCCCGGCTTTGGAAACGAGGCCTAGGGCGTTGGTTTGTTCAGCCCACTTTTTGGGGGAAATAGTAAAACTATTTAAACCTGCCTGTTTTTTAAACCCCTCGAATTCGAGGGGTTTAAAATTGGGGTTATAAATCTGCTCCCAGATACCTAGAAATTCAAGGGTATTGCGATTACGTAACCAATTAGCAATAATAACCTCATCACCGAATGGTTTCACCATATCCGTTAACGAAATATAATCCTGTTGATTTACTTCGATAATTGTAATTGGTGTTTCTTTTACTACAATAACTT
The DNA here is from genome assembly GCA_036379015.1 of Niastella sp. Classification (GTDB taxonomy): domain Bacteria; phylum Bacteroidota; class Bacteroidia; order Chitinophagales; family Chitinophagaceae; genus Niastella. The sequence goes on along the minus strand of DASUVL010000991.1, from coordinate 5,151 downwards.
TATTGTTAGGCATATTGCTAATTATTTTAGTAATATGAAAATACAACAAAGTTGGATATGCGCTAATTGATATTGATCAAAAAATGAATGTATAAAGCAGGGGAAATGTGCACTTATGATAGGGCATTTTTGAATTTGCTTGCCCGGACTGGTCGAGAATAGCGTGTAGCTTTCCGCTACTTCTTCTCATTCGCCGGGTCTTTTACTCCGGTACTTTTGTTATAAGCCTCCGATTTCCCTTTTTCGATCGACAGGCTTTGCCAGCCCGCATCTTTGATGATTTTACCAATGTACAGGATCTGTCCAGTGTGATAGGGATAATGGGCCAGCTGCCGGTTGATGGCATCTATAACTGATAAAGGCTCTTCCCTGATATAAACCGTTTTTAACAGATCGTTTTCTGTTAGTGGTGTAAGCGCGTTCAAAAAGCAGTCCCAGCCTTTTTCCCACAATTCCACTAATTGCTGTTTGGAATAATTGTGTACTTCAAATTCATCATCCCGTTGCCGCCAGGCCTTTTCACCGTCTTCGGTTAAGAAATTGGTCCAGCGGCTGAGCATATTGCCCGATAAATGCTGAATGATAACAGCTATGCTGTTACACGTGTTATTGGACGTAAAATGAAAATCGGCATCTGATAATTGATCAAATGTTTTTTCACCTAACGATTTATAATAACGCAACCGCTTGATAGCTGTTTGCAGGTATTCGGTTCCCAATGAGGTGGTCATAACAGGGATTTTATGGCAATTTACGAGAAAGGCGAAAATGCTGTTGCAAGCTCCCCCGACAAGTCGGGGCAAATGCAATGAGCAATTTGTCTTGGCTTAGTGACCAGCAACCGGTAACTGGCAACTTAATATCCCGCCGCCGCATCGTTACCTCTGCTGTCAGCCACGGCTTCAAAGATCCCATTGGGTTCAATACGTATCACTTCTGTACGGCCAATGGAACCTCGCTGGGTTACTTTATAGCCCATTTGCTGCAACTGTTGCCGTACGACCTGTGGAAATTCCGCTTCAACAAAGATTTCATCAGGCAGCCATTGATGATGGAATTTGGGTCTGTTCACTGCATCTTCGGTACTCATATTAAATTCCAGGATGTTAACCAGGGTTTGGAATACGGATGTAGTAATGGTGGTGCCGCCCGGTGTGCCCACCAGCAGAAATGGTTTATTATCTTTTAAAACAATGGCAGGCGTCATGGAACTGAGCATGCGTTTACCCGGGGCAATGGCATTGGCATCGGCGCCTACGGCGCCATACATATTGGGTACGCCCGGTTTTATACTGAAATCGTCCATTTCATTATTCAATAAAAACCCCGCACCGGCCACCACTGTATGGCTACCATAAAACCCATTTAGGGTAGTGGTCACTGATACAGCATTACCGTTCTTATCGTATACGTTAAAATGCGTTGTTTCCTCACTTTCGGCTATAACGCCGGCCAGGGTAGTTTGACTGCTGCCTGCTGTTTGGGCGTTATAATCTTTCATTCTTTCTACCGCATAGGCTTTACTGGTAAGCTTTTTAACCGGCACTTTATAAAAATCAGCATCTCCCAGAAATTTAGCACGGTCGGCATAGGCCCGGCGTTCTATTTCTGTCATCAATTGTACCGACTGCGCCGATTGAAAGCCATATTGTTTCACCGGCTGATCTTCGATCATATGCATCATCTGCGGCAATAAAATACCGCCACTGCTTGGCAGTGGCATAGTGATTATTTTATATGTTTTGTAATCAAAAACAACCGGTTCCCGTTCTTTGGCTTCGTAGTTTTTCAGGTCATCGTAGCTGATGATGCCATTGGCTCGTTTCATTTCTTCAACGATCAGCCGGGCGGTTTCGCCTTCGTAAAAACCTTTTTGACCATTATCGCGAATGCGTTTTAAGGTATTGGCCAGTTCTTTTTGTATTAGGGTATCACCGGCCTTCCAGTCGCCGGGTCTTACAAAAGCAGGTGGTACAGTATTGTATTTTATAAACGATTCTTTTGCACTGTTCAGGCTTTTAGCCTCTGATCCGGTTATTACAAATCCTTTTTCGGCCAGGTCAATGGCTGGTTGTATTAATTTTTTAAATGGAAGCGTGGCATATTTCATACAATCGAATAAGCCCGCAATGGTGCCGGGAACACCTGCCGCCAGGTGGCCGTTCTGGCTTAAAGCCGTTTGTGCATTGCCCTGGCTGTCGAGGTACATATCACGGTGTGCTGTAGCCGGTGCTTTTTCCCGGTAATCGATCGTAATATTTGAGCCATTCGCCAACCGGATAACCGTAAACCCGCCGCCACCGATATTTCCTGCGCCGGGGTATACTACTGCCAGCGCAAGTTGCGTGGCAATAGCGGCGTCTATAGCATTACCGCCCTGCTTCATAATGGCAACGCCGGTTTCGCTGGCCAGCGGATGCGCAGAAACAACGGCGCCGTTTACCCCTGTTACCTTTTTTTGTATAGTATATTCATAAGGGTTAACAGGTAGTGACGTAGTAGAACGCGTACCTGTACAAGCCATAAAAAGAATTACTAACGGGAATGAATACAAAATTGAAGCTTTCATATTATGGAATGTCTTGAGTAGCTAAAATTAACAAACCAAAATTAGCTACGGGTTTTTTTTATAATTGAGTTAAATGTTTTAATTTTAGAACACTAACAAAAACTGTTTACGGGGATCAAACCACATGAGTTTATGAGAAAACGCATTTGTACACGGCGTATAGCATTCTTCTATTCATTTCAATTCCCATGTGTTTTGCGGGTTTTTGCATTTTCACTGTTATCAAGACGGTCCGGATATATTATTTACCCAAATATTCACGCAGACATTTCCTTAATTAGCATTCCAGGCAGATAGTCACCCTGCCAGGTTTAAACGATCACTGGCGCGAAGATAATTTTGCGTTTGTAATAAAAACTTAGTGGTCACATGAGAAAATAAAAGCATTTCACTACGGTGAGGTGCTTTTTTCATTTTCCCCGTTTTAATTACTTTCACAGTACATTATTGTTATTATGAAGAAAGTTCCTGCATGCCTGGCATTGTTTTTCATCACCAGTCTGGCCCTGACACAGGTAAAATCACCCGATCAGTTCCTGGGATATAAATTAGGTACCCGGTATACGCCCCATTTTAATATTGTAAATTATTGTAAACAGGTAGCTGAAGCGGCGCCCGAAATGGTAAAACTGGAGCAATATGGAACTACCAATGAAGGCCGGCCTTTATTATTATTGTATGTAACATCGCCCGGGAACATGGAACGCCTGGAGGCGATCAGGCAAAATAACCTGCGGCTGGCGGGTATGACGCTGGATAAAATGGCTCCAGATGAAAAAGCCCCGGCAATAGTTTGGCTAAGTTATAACGTACATGGCAATGAAACTTCTTCATCAGAAGCCGCTATGCTTACGCTGTACGAACTGGTAAACCCCGCCAATACCAAGGCAAAAGAGTGGTTGCAGCAAACCGTTGTTATTATCGACCCTTGTATTAATCCCGATGGCCGTGACCGGTATGTAAACTGGTTTAATTCGGTAGTAGGGTTACAACCCAATCCGCAACCCTATACCCGGGAGCATGAAGAACCCTGGCCCGGAGGCAGACCCAATCACTATTATTTTGATTTGAACCGTGACTGGGCCTGGCAAACCCAGGTAGAAACACAACAACGTATTGTAAAATATAATCAATGGCTGCCGCAGGTGCATGTAGATTACCATGAACAATTTTATAATAATCCCTACTACTTTGCACCGGCTGCAGAACCTTATCACGAAGTGATCACCGGGTGGCAACGTGATTTTCAAACCATCATAGGTAAAAACAATGCAAAGTATTTTGACCAGCAAGGCTGGTTGTTCTTCACCAAAGAACGGTTTGATCTTTTTTATCCCAGTTATGGCGATACCTATCCTTTATATAAAGGTGCTATTGGGATGACCTATGAACAGGGCGGTCATAGCCGTGGTGGTGCTGCGGTCATTAACCGCGATGGCGATACCCTTACGTTGTGGGACCGGTTGTATCACCATTTTACCACGGGCATGAGTACTATTGAAGCCACTTCGCAAAATGCGGCTAAAGTGGTGCAGGAGTTTAAAAAGTATTACGATAAAGCGCGTACTTCACCCCCCGGTGAGTTTAAAGCATATGTTGTGAAAGCTGATGAAGGCGATAAAATTGTACGATTGAAACAATTGCTCACCCGGAATAACATTGATTGGCTTAATGCCACCAATGCCAGCTATACCGGTATTAATTACTTTACCGGAAAAAACGCTACCGTAAAAACAGACAGTCACGATATTGTTATCAACACCAATCAACCCAATGCCAACCTGCTGAAGGTGCTTTTTGAAAGAAATTCCCAACTCAGCGACTCTGTTACGTATGACATTACCGCCTGGTCGGTTCCTTTTGTATATGGACTTTCCACATATGGATTAAACACCTATGTAACCGGTTTATCAAAAGGCCGGGAAACAGATAAGCCACAAATAAAAAACCTCAATGGAGAACCTAGTGTAGCCTGGCTGGTTCGCTGGAATGGTTTGAACAGTGTGCAGTTTTTGAGTACGATCATGCAGCAGAAAGTAAAAGTGCGATATGCCGAACAACCGTTCAATGCCGGCAAGGAAGATTTTGACAAAGGTACCCTTATAATTACCCGTACCAGCAACCAGTCGCTGGGGGCTTCATTGGGTAATATAATAAATACAGCTGCTCAGAAAGCAGGTATAAACTATACGACTGTTTCCTCTTCCTTTGTTGATAAAGGTTTTGATTTTGGTTCAGAAAAAGTGCATGGTATGCAAGCGCCTAAAATAGGTTTGCTCGCTGGTGAAGGTGTATCGTCGTTAGGCATGGGGGAAGTGTGGCACTTTTTTGATGTACAGATCGGTTACCCGGTAAATGTCATCTGGACAACCGATCTTACTAAAAATGTACTGCGTGAACTGGATGTGCTGATCATGCCCGATGGCAATTACCGCTTTTTATCAGACCGGGCAATGAATGACGCCTTGAAAGACTGGGTGAGCAGTGGAGGCCGGTTGATAGCCCTGGAAAATGCCGTGTCACAACTGGCGGCTGCCGATTGGGGCATTAAGATCAAAAAAGGAGATGATGATAAAAGCGAT
>DASUVL010000990.1:0-18951 GCA_036379015.1 Niastella sp. | reverse complement strand
AACAACAAAACACTAATTTTTATGCGTTATTCAGACAATTGTTCGTGTTGGAAAGTTTTGGTTCTCAAATGGTAAAGCTTATCTGCATCCAGCACCCATTGCCTGGCGATGAATCTATTTTTACACGACCATTAAAAAGTTCTGTGCGACTGATAATGTTTGTAATGCCAATGCCCTTTCGTTTGTGGGTGGTGTCGAAGCCTTTGCCATCGTCGGCAATGGTAACCCGTAACAAATGGCTGTTTTGTATGATGGCAATGTGCACTTCCGATGCCTCTGCATGTTTTATCGTATTGTTCAATTGTTCCTGCACAATCCGGAAAATGGTCATTTTCAGTTTATCGTCTAACAGTTGTTCATCGGGCACAGAAAATTTCAGGATGATCTTACATGGCTGCGCCAGCCGTATATTTTCAATCAGGTCATTCAGCGATAATTCCAACCCCACTTCTTTATGAAATGTTTCTATCATTGATTTTGACAGGCGCCTGATCTCTTCTATTGCACTGCTTATGGTTTCAATGCTTCGCTTTATCATATTTTCCTGCATAGCCGGTGTATCTTTGGCACAATTGAGATACAAGCGGGCTGTCGTTAACACCTGGCTTATATTATCGTGCAATTCCCGGCCCAGTGTTTCGCGTTCGTTTTCCTGTGCATCGATAACGGCTTTAGCAATTTCCTGTTGCCGCCTGATCTTTTCTTCTACCAGTTGATTCTGCAACTGTATCTTTTCCGTAATATCATTGGTAAGCACCAACCAGGCGTTCCTGCCTTTGTAATTGATAGCGTGTGCCCATACTTCTACAAATATGGTCTCATTATTCTTTTTAATGTGTTTTCTTAATATCGACGAGCGGTTGCTATGGCTGGCTTTGGGTAATGATTGTTGTAACTCCTGTTTCTCTTCCGGCGACATAATATCAAATGCCGACATTTTCATAAACTCTTTGCGGGTATATCCGTACAGCTGTACGGTGGCTTCGTTTACTTCAACGAACTGTAAAGAATCGGCTTCACACACACTAATGGGGAGTGGACTTTTATAAAACAGGTTCTTGTATAAGTATTCCGATTCTTTTATTAATTCTTCCGCTTTTTTTCGTTCGGTAATATCCCTGAAATTTCCCACCAGCGCATTGATGCCCGGCATCTGTAACATGTTCGATGCCAATCCCTGTACCCATCTTTCATTACCGGGTTTGTCAAACATTTTAAGTTCAATGGTGAACAGTTCATCGGGGTGGGTCATCAGGTTTTCTAACAATTCGCCTACGGCCGGCAAACTATCGGGATGTATAAACGAACATACATGGCGGCCCATATAATCGCTTTCCTCGTAGCCGAAAATCTTTTTGGCAGAAGGCGAGCCATAAAAGATATTGCCCTCTGCATTAGCCATCGTGATGATATCGGAGCTGTTCTCAATAAGCGATCTGAATTTCAATTCGCTTTGCCGTAAAACTTCTTCCGAATTTTTTTGCTCTGTAATATCACGGGCTGAACAGGAAAGCGCTATTATGTTAAGGCCTTCACAAACGGGGTTAACCGAGATGTCGAAGAAAACAGGTTTTTGTTGTATGGTGATCTGGTGGGTAAACCGGCTTGCCGTGCCATTAAAGGCTTCCTGGTAAATGCTTTCCCAGGTTATTTTTTGAGAATCATCCAACAAGCCGATGCAATCTATTACATCAGATCCGGGCAACACATCTTTACCGGTTAATTGTTTTATGGTATTTCGAAGGTGTATATTACAAACTATGTACTTCAGGCTTTTGTCAATGATCCACGTGTATCCTTCTGTATTTTCAATGACGCCATTCAGAATGACTGCAATTGTAGATGGTCTTTTAGGACCAAGAGATGCCTGCATAGTATCACTATGCGAAACAGATGAGGTTTGCATAAAATAGTAAATATTATAGTGTCAATAAAACACCTTGTTCTCATGGCTTGTCCATGAAAACACAACATTGGTTTGGAAGGGATTAATTGCTACTAGCCAGAGAGAATGAATGATTGGTTGGAAAGTCGTTGAGCCTTTTGAACAGTCGTATCGAAAACCTGTTCTGTAAATTTAAAGAAATATATTAATCAGACGGCATTAACGACTATAAATCTTAATCTATTGCTTCTTTGTTAATTTTATATATATCCTATTGGTTATTATTACGCAAATATTACAGACCTATGTACGTGTGTGTTTGTAAGATGGTTGTGTAAATTTAATGAAATTGATGCAAAAATGTTTTTGTGATGAGATCGCTTACTTCCCAGTAATTTTGGCGGCATGGATACTTCATTTGTGCAGCCTGTAGTTTCAAAAAGAGCAGCCCGGTTGTCGATAGGGGCATTCTTTTTTATTGCCGGGTTATGTTTTTCCAGTTGGGCTTCGCGCATTCCCGATATAAAATTGCATTTGAAATTAAGTGATGGGGGACTGGGTGCCGTTTTATTTGCACTTCCTGTTGGGTTGATGGTTTCGCTGCCTTTTTCAGGATGGCTGGTGCATCGGTTTGGGAGTCGTAAAATGGTGTTGCTTTCGGCGCTGATTTACCCCCTTGTATTATCAACTATTGGTCTGGTGCAGGAAACCTGGCACCTTGTGTTTGTATTGTTTGCATTTGGATTAATGGGTAACCTGTACAATATCGCCGTAAATACGCAGGCGGTTAGCCTGGAGGTATTGTATGGCCGGTCGATCATGGCTTCGTTTCATGGGATCTGGAGCCTGGCTGGCTTTGCCGGCGCCTCCATTGGTACCATCTTGATCAACTTTCATCTTTCACCCTTCGCCCACTTTTGTATTATCACCGGTACGGCTTTATTATTGATCAGTTTGTTGTATCGCAACACGTTACAGCAGGATATTAATGCCGAAACCGATCGGCCTTTATTTGCCAAACCCGATGCTACTTTGCTAAAGCTGGGGCTGATCGCTATGTGTTGCATGGTTTGCGAAGGCGCCATGTTCGACTGGAGTGGGGTATATTTTCAAAAGGTAGTACAGGCGCCTAAAGGGTTGATACCGTTGGGTTATACTGCATTTATGTGTACCATGGCCGGGGGCCGTTTTGCCGGCGATAAGCTGGTTGTTCGCCTGGGCACCCTGCGCATGCTGCAAATAAGTGGGTTGGTCATTGCGTGCGGTTTGGGCATTGCTATTGGATTTCCTTCTTTAGTTACTGCCACGCTGGGTTTTATGTTGGTTGGAATTGGCGTATCGAGCGTAGTGCCGCTGGTATATGGCGTTGCCGGAAAATCAACGGTGTTTTCGCCCGGTGTAGCATTGACAGCTGTTTCTACCATTGGCTATTTAGGTTTTCTGGCTGGCCCGCCCATGATTGGTTTTATAGCCGAGGCGGCGAGTTTAAGATGGTCGTTGGCGTTGATAGCTGTGTTAGGGTTTACGACTACGATCATTGCGAGTAAGACGAAGTTTTGAGTTGCTGATTTGTGTTTTTTAAAAAGATAATGTGACTAATAAAGAAGGTTCTTTTGGGTCGTATGTTTTGTGTATTCAATACATGTGCGTTATTTTACACAAAACCTAAAATTGATATGAAAAGTAAGAAACCTAATTTATTGAAATCTATTTCCCAAGCTGTCTTATTGTATGCAACTGCCTTTCTTCTCATTTTTTCTGCAGCCTGTAAAAAGAACATGGAAAATCAGGCTGATGATGAAAATGCCGAACTAAATACTTCAGCTAGTATAAAAAGCTGGCCAATAGAAAATCCCGGGTTTAACTATTATGTAACAAGTAGCGGAGGAATTGCGGAATCGTCTTTTTATTATTATGGTAGTGCTAATACCGGTTATGTAACTTTAAGTGGTACAGCGGTAACCAGTACTCAATACTACTCTGTAAGTTTAAACCAGGGAAGTAATTCACAATACTGGAATCTGCCAGTAAATAAAACCGGTAGCATAACCGCCAAGATTAATATCGGTAATGCTACTTATACATTGGGAACTATATATGTCTATGCTTTTTCTTCAGGTGGTACGTCTATAACCGCCATGCCGCCTAAAGTTCATCTGACGAACTATTATAGAGTGGGAAGCACCTTGCATCTCATTTTCAATTGGGCAGCCGAACCCAACAGCATGTACAGTACCAATCGACTTTTTGCCGCATTAAAAACAGGGGAGTACGCGAGTTTAAACGCTATAATGAATGAAACTTCATTTCAGACATTTGATGCGTATGTTTCTGACGGAACATTGCACATGCAATGGCCTATTCCTGCCAATTTAGACTCCCGATACATGCAAATTGCTTTTACTACTGATTATTTAGACCTTCACAAGTATTTTAATGAACAACATGCCTTCACTAATTTTAATCAGTCCAGTGATCCTTTTTCGGTAACGGGTCTTCAGGGAACTACCCCCATCTTCAGCAATACTTATGCTGATTTTAATGTGTTGAAATTAATAAATGGAAATATTTCTGTTTATTAATTTATTTGTTTCATGGGGGGATGCTGAATGATTAAGTTATTGAGTTCGTTGATCAAAACTAACGAACTCAATAACTAACCAACTAATAAACCAGCAACCTGTTCCCCAATCACCGGCGCTAAAGCAACTCCCATCCCACTCATTCTTACCGCACAGAAAACCTGCGGTGATACTTCTTTTACGATCGGCAATTTTTCGTTGCCCATACCCATAATACCGCTCCACCGGTCAGTGATCTGATACGTATACCCGGGCAGGATATAGGTTTTCAAAAAATGCTCCAGCTCCTGTTGTATGGTGTCGGTGATCGTAAGCTCCGTTGTAGTTTCTTCGTCAAAAGCTTTATTACGGGCGCCGCCCAACAGCACACGGTTACCCAGGTTGCGGAAATAATAATACCCCGCATCATAATGAAAAGTGCCTTTGAGTGGCAATCCCTCGATGGGGGTTGTTACCAATACCTGCCCGCGGGCCGGAACAATATTCAGATCGGGCAATAACTGCCGGGCAAAGGCATTGGTACATACAAGTAGCTTGTTGCACTTCAAATGAATAAGCTGATTCGTATATAATAGAACGTGATCGTTTATCTTTTCAAAGCCGCTGATCTCAACTGCATTCAACACCGTTACGCCCATCGATTGTACGGCCTGTAATAAAACCTGGCATAATTTGCCGGAATGTAAATAGCCTTCGAGCCTGTTCTCAATTAAATGGGTTACCTGGTGTAAGCCTAATGCATTGATCTTTTTATCAGCCTGTTTAAAAGTTCTTTTTTTGCCGGTTATTTCATGTAGCAATTTATTCAACTGCTCTGTTTCATGTTGTAGCTCACTAATTTGCTGTGCATCTTTATCGGTGAACAGTTCAAAGCCACCGCACAGGTCAAAGTCTATTGCGGCATCTTTAAATACTTTGCGAATACGTTGCAGGCCTTTATAGCGCATTTCAACCAGTTGCAGCATGTTATCTTCTCCATACCAGGCGGCATCTGCAACCAGTTCGGTAACGCTGCCAAAGCAGGCAAAGCCGGCGTTACGGGTGCTGGCGCCTGTGGGAATAATACCCCGGTCTACAATGGCTATAGAAAGGGATGGATCGTTCTTTTTAAGGTGCCAGGCGCTCCATAAACCAACCAGACCGCTGCCAATGATTATTACATCTTTGGGGGCATAAAAACTTTCTTTTTCCCAAACTGATATTTGCATTTTTTTAAATTTAACGGCTTAATCTTGCATAATATAATCAGTAAACAACTTTTGATGAAAAAAATTATCCAGTTAGTATTCTGTGTGATCCTGTTATCTGGTTGTGAACATTCGCACCAGATCCTTAAAGCGCTGGAGCCGTATGCCGCGGGCGCCAACGGTCAGTTAACCAGTGCTGAAATTGCTTCCGGATTGAAACAAGCCCTTGAAGTAGGAGCCCAGAATTCAGCTAATCAACTTTCGTCCCTGGATGGATTTTTTAAAAATGCCGCTATAAAAATATTGTTACCGGCTGAAGCGCAAAAAGTAGAAAAAACATTGCGTGATGTAGGTATGGGCAGTCTGGTAGATAAAGCTATTTTATCGGTGAACCGGGCCGCAGAGGATGCTGCCAAATCGGCTTCGCCCATTTTTATTGATGCTATCAAAACCATGACCATTCAGGATGCTGTAGGTATTTTGAAAGGCGGTGATTTTGCTGCCACCAATTACCTGAAATCCAAGACCACTTCGGCCCTGACAACGGCCTTTAAACCGGTTATTGAACAATCCCTGGCTAAAGTAGGCGCTACCAAATACTGGTCGGATGTATTCACTAATTACAATCGTTTTGCCACCAATAAGATCAATCCGGATCTGTCGGCTTTTGTGACCGGTAAAGCGATTGATGGTATTTTTTTCCAGGTAAGTTTGGAAGAACAAAAGATAAGGAAAGATCCTGTGGCTCGGGTTACCGACCTGTTGAAGAAAGTGTTTGGCAGCAAGCAGGCGACAGGGCAATAAGAATATTGAATATTAAATTTTGAATGCTGAATGTAGAAATACTTCGATATTGGACATTTTACATTCAATATTCAACATTAAAAAAGGATCACCTGAAACCAGATGATCCTTTTTTTATTGCATTTCAGACATCGGATTTCCGACTTCTGACTTCATTCTTTAAATGTGAATCGCCTCGCCGTACGCTACTTCAATAGCTTCTTTTATGTTCTCACTCATGGTTGGGTGAGGGTGAATGCTATCGAGTACTTCGTGGTAAGTAGTTTCCAGTTTGCGGGCTACTACAGTTTCGGCAATCATTTCGGTTACATTGTAGCCGATCATGTGGGTGCCGAGCCATTCACCGTATTTAGCGTCGAAGACCACTTTTATGAAACCTTCGTTATGTCCGGCAGCAGAAGCTTTACCGGCAGCGCTTAACGGGAATTTACCAACTTTGATTTCATAACCGGCATCTTTAGCCTGTTTTTCTGTTAAACCAACCGAAGCAATTTCGGGGTAGCAATAAGTACAGCCTGGTACATTGCCGTAATCGAGCGGTTCGGGTTGGTGGTTGTATTTCTTTTCGCTGTAACCAATAGCTTCAACGCAAATGATGCCTTCTTTGGAGGCCACGTGCGCCAACGCCTGTCCGGGAACGCAGTCGCCAATGGCGTATACACCCGGTACGTTGGTTTTGTAATATTTGTCTACAGCAATTTTACCTTTTTCTGTTTTTACACCGAGTTCTTCGAGACCAATGCCTTCAATATTGGCCGCTACGCCTACAGCGCTTAATACTACGTCAGCTTCCAGAACAATTTCGCCATCTTTTGTTTTTACTTTGGCTTTAACACCGTTGCCGCTGGTATCAACACTGGTTACTTCGGCGCTGGTCATGATCTCGATGCCATTTTTCTTGAAGCTCTTTGCCAGTTCTTTCGAAACTTCTTCATCTTCAACCGGCACTATGCGGTCCATGAATTCAACGATGGTCACTTTAGTGCCCAGGGCGTTGTAGAAATAACCAAATTCAACGCCAATAGCGCCACTACCTACCACGATCATGCTCTTGGGTTGCACGGGCAACACCATAGCTTCGCGGTAGCCAATGATCTTTTTACCATCTAATTTCAGACTGGGTAATTCCCGGCTGCGACCACCGGTTGCCAGAATGATATGTTTTGCTTCAACGATCTGTGTTTTGCCGTCGGCGCTTTTTACTTCAATTTGACCTTTCGCTTTCAGTTTTCCGAAGCCCATGATCACATCGATCTTGTTCTTCTTCATCAAAAACGTAACGCCTTTGCTCATTTTATCGGCTACACCACGGCTGCGTTTTATTACTGCCGAAAAATCAGCTGTTCCGCTAGCTTCGATGCCATAATCCTTTGCGTGCTTAATGTCTTCAAAAACCTGGGCGCTTTTCAGCAGGGCTTTGGTGGGAATACAGCCCCAGTTCAAACAAATACCACCCAGACTTTCTTTTTCAATAATAGCGGTTTTGAGTCCCAGTTGAGATGCCCGGATAGCTGCCACATATCCGCCGGGGCCGCTTCCGAGAACTACTACGTCGTATGCCATTTCGAATTACGATTTTAGATTTTACGATTATTCTGATTCTTCCGGCAGTATTCTATTACTGACTTTCTTTATCTCTTTCTAATAAAGACCTGCGAAGCTACTCGAAAATGAGAAAAGAGCAAAAAAAAGGGACTATCCCCAGGCCGGAGCTTTTGTAATAATTTTTATTGTGTTATATATAGCTTTTTTTTACACAGGCTTCAAAAAATAGTTAATAACCAATTATATGGTTCTTGCAGGTGGGTTCATTTTATTATCTTCATTTAACAAGCCCCACTATGAAAAAGTTTATTCGCGTTATTGTATACGTTCTACTGTTAATAATTGTTGTTTTTTCCGCATATGCAGTTATTTCAGGCAAAAAGTTTTTGTTTGAAGCGGTCTGGTACAACTTTGCCGATATTGATGATTATAAAAAATTTACCAATAATACGGTAGTAACCAGTGCGCCACAACCCTGGAACCTGTCAGCTGATTACAACAAAAACCCATTGCCGGCCGATCTGAAAAAAATGTTGGAAGACCTGGAAACCATTGCGGTGCTGGCTATTAAAAATGATTCCATTCAGCAGGAGTATTACTGGGACGGATACAGTGATTCTTCTTTATCGGGCTCCTTTTCCATGGCAAAAAGCATTACCAGTTTGCTGATCGGCGCTGCTATTAAAGAAAGAAAAATACAATCGATAGAAGAACCGGTAGGAAATTACCTGCCCGAATTCAAGACAGGTGACAAAGCCAAAGTGCGCATTGTTGATCTGCTTACCATGAGCAGTGGCAGTAATTGGGACGAATCGTATGCCAATCCATTGTCGGTTACCACTGAACTATATTATGGGCATAATGCTTATAAAACGGCTGTCGGCGTTTCAATTGTTCAACCGCCGGGCACATTACACAGTTACAAATCGGGCGATACCCAATTGTTGGGGCTTATATTGGAAAAAGCCACCGGCAAATCGCTCAGCGCCTATGCCTCGGAAAAGTTGTGGCAGCCATTGGGCGCCGAACATGCGGCCTTATGGAGCACCGATCATATTGGCGGGAATGAAAAAGCCTATTGTTGTTTTAATTCGAATATCCGTGACTTTGCCCGCCTGGGTCAGATGATGCTCGATAGCGGCCGGTGGAAAGGCAATGAAATTATCCCCAGGGATTATTACCTGCAATCCATAAAGCCCTGCATGATACCCGATACCCAGGGCGAACGCTGCACCTATTACGGGTATCAGTGGTGGATCATCCCCAGCCAACCGCAGATCTTTTATGCCCGCGGTATCTTGGGTCAGTATATAATCGTCATTCCTTCCAAAAAAACGGTCATTGTGCGGCTGGGTAAGAAGCGTTCGGAAAAGCGCATTGAAAATGCCCCGGCAGAGGTGGATGCGTTGATTAAATGGGGAATGGGGCTTTATTAGTTTGTGGTTTATAGTTTATGGTTTGTAGTTGATCAAATCTGAGCAGCCTGAAATGTTTTTTTAAATGCCTGAAGTTCGGATAGTTAACAATTGTTAAAACATTTCATGACGCGGGTGACACCCACAAACAACAAACCATAAACAACATACTATCATATTGTTAAACATTTCGAAGTTGGAGAACAACGACAAACAACGAACCACAAACAACAAACTGTTTCTTACCTTTGCGGCTCAAATTTAACTATGAAACTGGATTTACTGGCCATTGGCGTTCATCCTGATGATGTGGAGCTGAGTTGTTCTGGTACTATTCTCAATGAAATAAAGAGAGGTAAAAAAGCCGGTATACTCGATCTCACTCAAGGGGAATTAGGTACCCGGGGAACCATTGAAACCCGCTATGCCGAGGCTGCCAAAGCCGCGGAAATTATGGGGGTGCATGTGCGTGCCAATCTGAAAATGAGGGATGGCTTTTTTCGCAATGATGAAATACATCAGTTACAGTTGATACAGGCCATTAGAACGTACCAGCCGGAAGTGATACTGGCCAACGCCCTGGAAGACCGCCATCCCGATCATGGACGTGCCGGTCAGCTGATCTCTACGGCTTGTTTTTTATCGGGACTGGCGAAAATTGAAACCACCGACCTTAACGGGCAACGCCAGCAACGCTGGCGTCCCAAATATGTGTTACATTATTTGCAGGACTGGTATCATGAACCCGATCTGCTCATAGACATTACCGATGTTTTTGACCAGCGGATGAAGGCCATTGAGGCCTATACGACCCAGTTCTTTAATCCCGAGAATGGGCATGATGGTCCACAAACCTATATTTCATCGCCAGATTTCCTGGATAGCGTAACCGGCCGTGCCCGGATGATGGGGAAGCGTATTGGCGTAAAATATGCGGAAGGGTTTATTTGCGAGAAGAAAATAGGGATCAGGAACCTGGATGCATTATTGCTAGTGGAAACCTAGGGGTGAAGAATATTGAATGTAAAATATTCAATGTAGAAGTGAAGGCAGGGAAATGAAAAATGACGAATTAGAAATGAGGAATGAGAAAGTAAGTCCGGAAAAAAATAAGAACGCTGAAATTTTGAAATCTTAAACTCTTAAACTCTCCGCCAACTGGCGGATTGGGGGGTAAAAAATGACAAAGGTAAAAATAGGACTGGTGCAAATGAGTTGCACCAATAATAAAGAGGAGAATCTGCAAAAAGCGATTGCTAAAGTACGTGAGGCGGCTGCCAAAGGCGCGCAGATCGTTTGTTTGCAGGAATTGTTCACCTCGCTTTATTTCTGCGATGTGGAAGACTATGACAATTTCAAACTGGCTGAGCCGATCCCTGGTCCTTCCACTGAATCGTTGAGTAAAGTAGCTGCCGAAACCGGTGTGGTGATCATTGCTTCTTTATTTGAAAAAAGAACATCGGGTATTTATCACAATACGACTGCCGTGCTGGATGCCGATGGTACGTACCTGGGTAAATATCGCAAAATGCATATTCCCGATGACCCGGCGTATTATGAGAAATTCTATTTCACGCCCGGTGATTTAGGCTACAAAGTATTTAAGACAAAATTTGCCACTATTGGGGTGTTGATCTGCTGGGATCAATGGTATCCTGAAGCAGCCCGTATCACCGCTTTGATGGGTGCTGAAATATTATTTTATCCAACTGCTATTGGCTGGGCCACCTCACAGGACATGCCTACCAATACCGAGCAATACAATGCCTGGCAAACCATACAAAGGGGACATGCTGTTGCCAATGGCGTGCATGTGGTAAGCGTAAACCGGGTAGGATTGGAACAAAACGGTGCCATGAAATTCTGGGGTGGTTCGTTCGTGAGCAATCCATTCGGTAGCATTTTATACCAGGCCACGCACGACCAGGAAGAAGTGCATGTGATAGAACTGGATACCAATTTAAGTGATCGTTATCGCACACACTGGCCGTTTTTGCGCGATCGTAGGATCGATTCTTACCAACCGATCACCAAACGGTTTATTGACGAAGATTAAGCATAATGTGATAATTAGCTGATGTGATAATAAATACAGAAAGGCAACTAACAATTCAGAACTAAGTACTTAAGATGAAATCTTTTCAACTTCCGGATAGTCCAACACCCAAAGAACTAGGTTATTATTTTCCTGCTGAATTTGCGCCGCATACAGCCACCTGGCTCAGCTGGCCGCATAAGGAAGCTTCGTGGCCCGGAAAGATTGAAAATATTTATCCATTTTACAGTCAGTTTATAAAGGAAGTAGCGCTGGGTGAAAAGGTATGCATCAATGTGATTGAAGAGGCCATGAAAGCATTTGCCATAAAATGCCTCAAAGAAGCTGGTGCTGATATGAGTAATATCCAATTCTTCATACATCCCACCAACGATGCCTGGTGCCGCGATCATGGTCCGGCTTTTTTAATAAACCCCAATGCTGACAACAAAAAAGTAATTGTTGACTGGAACTATAACGCCTGGGGCAATAAATATCCCCCGTATGACCTGGATGATGTAATCCCCACTTTAATCGGCAAACACTATAATATTCCGGTTTACCATCCCGGTATTGTAATGGAAGGCGGTTCGGTAGAGTTTAACGGCCAGGGTACATTGCTTACGTCTACTGCCTGTTTATTAAATCCTAACCGCAATCCGCATTTGAACCAGCAGCAGATTGAAGAATACCTGTGCCATTACTATGGTGTAGAACAGATTTTGTGGGTTGATGAAGGTATTGTCGGTGATGATACAGATGGTCATATTGATGATACGGTGCGTTTTGTAAATGCCAATACGGTGTTAACGGTGATTGAAGAAAATAAGCAGGATGAAAACTACGAACTGTTGCAACATAACCTGCGCCAACTGCAGCAAATGCGGTTATTAGATGGCCAGCAACTGAACATCATTGAGTTGCCTATGCCCGATGCCGTTGTGTACGACGAACAACGCCTTCCCGCTTCTTATGCCAATTTTTATATCGCCAATGCGGCGGTTATTGTTCCCACCTACCGCTGTGCAAATGATGATAAAGCACTGCAGATCATTCAGCAATGTTTCCCCGATCGAAAAGTGATTGGTATCGATTCCACAGAGATCATCTGGGGACTGGGTAGTTTTCATTGTTTGAGCCAGCAGGAACCGGCGGTGTAAAATAAAAAAAGTCCCGCTGCCGGCGGGACCCTATATTCAACGCTATATTTTAAATTATTAATTTAAAGTAGTGTAGTCTACCTTTTCAACTCTGTTAGTATAAGAACCATAGCTGCCTGACAAACGACTTACTATGCATTCGTTTTTGAACCAGAAAGTAGAATGTGAGCATACCGGTTGGCTTGAATGATCTTTTGCGGCGCCTAATTTTTTCTTTACTACATTACCGGTATTTAAATCAATCGTATAACAATAATCGCCATCGGGTCTATTATAATTGTAATCGCCAGAAATAAGCTGTAGTTTATCGTTGGTAATACGGCCGGCAATGCCCACAGGTGAATTACTGAACATTTCATGTGCTTTTTCCAATACAACCTCTTTCAACAGCTTTAGTTTCTTATCATAAATAGAAACCACTGCAAATTCACTGATATTCCGGAATATTACAGTGGGGCCTGATGATTGATGTACATAGTTCACTTCCTTAACAAAAACGATCTTATCGTTGGTAAAGTAAATTTGTTCTGGTGTGAGGGATTCCCGGTTTTTAAATTTGTAGGCTGATTCTTTATTTAAAGGGGCTTCTTCTGATGATACAATCTTTTTAGTGTCGAGGTTACAGGTGTAGTAGCTGAACACATCGTCTTTATCAGCGTTTTCGTACTTCAAACTTACCACAATGGAATTGCCGGCAAAGTTGTCAGCTTGCATAATACCCTTATACTTTAACTTTTTGCGACAATTCAACGGTTTCTCCAGTTTGGTTTTAAGTACGGCTTCTTTGGTGAATTGTTCAATAACTAATGCGTCGTTTGCAATGGTGGCCAACATTATGTGCCCTTCTTTGGTTATGCAACTGTTGACAAATGAACCTTCCAGGGCAATACTGGGAACATCTTTTACAACCGGGTTCCCATCTGCAGCCAGTGTTATCAATTTTAATCCTTTTGTTCCCTCAGCATTGTAGGGATTTGAAATTGCACGTGCCAGCACGTTTTCAAAGTTGCCATCCAGATCATTTTGTACGGTCACTATTTTATGTTTGTCGCCGTCATAAATTACTTTATCGCTTATGGTTTTTCCTGATTGAGCATCCAGGGTAGCCATATGTATTTCGGCAGACTTTTTATAAAATGCCAGTATATTTCCCTTGAATTTGCTTATTCCATAGATGTGTTCTTCAATATGACTTTCCCATAGTACACTGGCCTGGTTACTTATTGATACAACGTTGTTCTTTTCTGGTTTATAGTCAGCGATGGCAATACCCTGTGTTTCGTTTAAATACAAAATGTTCTTGATATGCCATTTGCCGACAACCTTGGATGTTTCAGATTGTGCAAATAAGTTGCTGGAATAAATAATAGAAATGGAGGCGAATACTAGCCATTTAAGCAGATTCATATGTACTGATTTGGGTTTTTTAGTCTTTACCTAAGTTAATCTGGTTTAAAAAGTAGGGACAAATATAAGGTTGATTTTATTGGCCGCCTTCAGGAGTAATAACTGTGTTGTTTTAGGCAATAACCGTGTTGTTTTCGCTAATAAACGTGTAGGAATATATTTTCCGCCGGAGTAATAAACCGGATTCATCTACAGGGGTAAATAGATAAATCCCTGGATGAAAAATATAAGGGAAAAGTAATCTTTAAAGAAAAATTGGACGAAGCTAATAGAGTGCTCAAGACTTATGGCGTACCAAAGTCAGCACAGAAGCCTTCCTGAATTATTTTCATTGTTATACTTCGATCATAATATATTCTCCAAATACTTATACCCACTCCCCGTATTCAGCAGCAGTATTTTCTCCGCACGTTGTACCGTGCCTTCCTTCACCAGTTGTAACAACGCTTTCCATAATGCGCCGCCTTCTGGGGCAATGATCAAACCTTCTTTGCGGGCAATTTCTTTCACGGCAGTCACCATTTCCCAATCGTTGATGGCCAGTGGCTTGCCTTTTGATTCCCGCAATACCTTCAACATCATATCTTCGGCAAAGGGATTTGGCACTGCCAGACCATTAGCCAGTGAGGGCATGCCCACATAATTTTTAGCATTAGGTTGCAGGCCTTTCCACGTTTGTACCACCGGCTGACAGTTTTCAGCTTGTACCGCATACATACGAGGGCGTTTTTCGCCGATCCAGCCCATTTGCTGCATTTCCTGAAATGCCTTCCACATGCCAATTAAACCGGTGCCACCGCCGGTAGGGTAGAGGATCACATCCGGTAAGGTCCAGTTATATTGTTCTGCTATTTCATATCCCATGGTCTTTTTCCCTTCGAGGCGGTAAGGCTCTTTCATGGTGGAGATATCAAAGCATTGAATGGATTCTTTCAACTGGGCCACTTTTTTAGCACAATCGCTGATCAGGCCATCTACCAGTATCAATTCAGCGCCGTACAACTCACATTCATCTTTAAACACCTGCGGTGTATGGCGAGGCATTACTACAATCGCCTTGATGTCTGCTTTGGCGCAATAGGCTGCCATGGCGCCACCGGCATTGCCGGCAGTAGGAATTATGCAGGTATGTACGCCAAATTCCTTTGCTTTTGAAACTGCGGCGCTTAGTCCCCGGGCTTTAAATGAACCTGTAGGATTCTTTGATTCATCTTTCATAAACAGGTTAGGCAGTTCATAGGCTGCCTGCAACTGTTTTAGTTCAAGTATGGGCGTCATGCCTTCTCCTAAACTAACTATATTTTCTTCTTCAAAAACCGGTAATACTTCTTTGTAGCGCCACATGGTAGCTGGCCGGTTGTGCAGTACCGTTTTAGCCGGTGCTTCAGCCAGATTATATTGGGCAACCAGCGGCTGGCGGCAACAGGTTGAAAACGATTGTAGTTCAAATGCGCTATATACCTGTCCGCATTGGGAACAGGCGAGTTGCGATAACGAGGTAAGTGGTTGTACTGTTTTCATAATACTGAGATGACACAGTAAAAGTAACAACCTGTTGCAAGGAGAACGATACCGTTTGCTTATACGCTATAACTTTTTGTTATAATGACTGGTTGCCAGTTTAATGAATAGTTGGTTAATGCGATCGGCTTCTGAACCACGGCGTTGCATAAAGTAAAAAGCACGGTGTATTTGTAAACCTGCAATGGACAACCGAACCAGTTCGCCGTTCTTAAGCTGCCGGGCAACCGATCGTAATGGCAAAAAGCCAAGGCATACATCATCGAGCAGGAAATTCTTCAATGCTTCAGTTCCACCTAAAACAATTTTATGTTGCAGGTCGGCAATACTTATTTTGCATTTTTGCAATGCTTCCGTAACGGCGGCCAGCGTACCGGACCCTCTTTCGCGTAAGGCTACGGGTATACTTTTCAGATCATCCGGGGTAATATTCTTTTTTTTAACCAGCTCGCTTTTAGCGCTGCATACAGGTATTACTTCATCTGTTAAAAAGAACTGGTATTTTACCGAGGTAATAGTATTCCGTCCTTCGGTGATGGCGAGGTCAATTTCATGGTCGAGCAGCGCTTTTAAAATATTTTCTGAATTGCGGTTGATCAACGTTAGGTCAATATTGGGATATTGCTGGTGGAAAGCGGAAAAAACAGGTGGGATCACATATAATGATATAGTAGTGCTGGTGCCGAGTGTGAGGGAGCCTTTGGCCAGTTGCAGGTTTTTTTGTTTTGTGATATCAAACCCAAGCTGCCGTTGCAACTCGCGGCCTTTTACTACATACTCGAGTAAGATCTTTCCTTCACTGGTGAGCGATACCGAGCTGCCTTTGCGTTCGAACAGGCTTACCTTATAATGTTTTTCAAGCGATTGTATATGCTTGGTAATAGCCGGCTGACTGATGTACAATATGTCGGCTGCTTTGGAAAAGCTGAGGTGGGTGGCTACCTCAAAGAAGACTTCGTGACTATAACTAAGCATAGTTCATGAGTTCAGTAATTCGATAAAAAAAGGCGCAACTTTCCAGCTACGCCTTTTATAAGATATTTTAAACTGGTATTATTCATGTATAGCTATAATAGGTATGTGGCTGTGATAGGCCAGTTTCTTGGTATGACTGGTCTTGAACAGGCCACTCACAAAAGAGCGGTCTTTTGGCACTATTACGATCACGTCGATATGTTTGTCTTCAACAAACTGGCTGATGGCATCAAAGAAATCATACTGCCTTATGAAGTAGAATTCGGGCGAATAATTCTTTAACATCGTTTCCAGTTTTGCTCTTTCTGCTTTGAACTCATCTGTAAGTTCCACATAATGTTCGCTGTCTACATTCACAATGTGCAGGGCAGGTTTAAACAGGTCGAGCGTGGCTTTTAGCGGCGCTATGGGAATGGTAGTGTCTACCTCTTTAAAATCGCTGGCCAGCACCACATTTTTGATTTTGCGGTATTTTGCGTCTGGCGGAACGATCAGCACCGGGCAAACACTTGCTTTGGCCATTTCCAGGGTGTTGCTACCCATAAGGATCTGTTCGAGCCGTGTAGCGCCGGTAATACCCATGATCACCATATCTATAGCCTGGTGACGAACATACCGGCTAAGGGTTTCTACCAGTGAGGACCCTTTTTCGGTAACAAATTCAATAGGCGCCTGCGCCACAGCCAGCAATTCATCTCTCATTTGGCTGAGGGCCTGCGTTAGAATAATGCGACGGTCGTCATCGTCTTCGGTTAACGGAGAACCGTCTGAGCCGCCTGTAATCTTATCAGACACATGGATTAAGATAATCTTTGCATTTTGAATATCTGCAGCCATTTGTACCGCAAAACGGGCGGCATTTTTCGATGTATCGGAAAAGTCAGTTGGAACCAGCAGTTTCTTCATGTATTTGATTGTTTTTGGGAAGTTACAAATTAATGATCATTCAATAAAAACAGGATCAATCGTTTGCATTAATTTTCCGTAATGTGAGCGGGGAAATTCCCTAATTTTAAAGCCGTCAAGCGTCAATCGGTCCCGATGGTCATCGGGATCAATCGGCAATAAATTCAGGTCATGCCGATCCAGAAACTATTCACGATTCATGATTGACGATTCACGAATTAATCCTCAAAGATAAATATGAAAAAAATCTGCCTGTTACTTACCTCCTTTTTGATTGGTACCCTGGTGATTGCGCAAACCGCTAACGATATTGCTATTATTCCCCAACCGGTGTCGCTCGAAAAAAAGACCACCCGTTTTGTATTGAATAATCAAACAAAAGTGGTGGCCGATGGTAAAAATGCCGATGTACAACGTGTGGTTCGTTCTTTTACCGACCAGGTGAAAAAAGCTACTGGTTTTACACTGGCTCAAGCCGCTGCGGCTGTTAAAGCCAATGTGATCAGTTTTACGCTGAACCGTTCAGCTGATAAGGCGATGGGGAAAGAAGGATATTCCATTGATGTTTCTGCCACCGGTGTGCAGGTTACAGCCAACGATGCGGCCGGTTTGTTCTATGGGGTACAAACGCTGTTACAGCTGCTTCCCAAAGAAATAGAAAGCCATTCTGTGGTGAAGAAAACAGCCTGGGTTATTCCCGGGGTGCATATTACCGATTACCCGCGTTTCGCCTGGCGGGGTTTGATGTTTGATGTATCACGTCACTTCTTTACCAAGGAACAGGTAAAACAGTTTATTGATGAAATGGTTAAGTATAAGTACAACTTATTACACTTACACCTGACCGATGACCAGGGCTGGCGGATTGAAATAAAGTCGTTACCTAAATTAACGGAAGTAGGCGCCTGGCGGGTTGATAAAACCGGCACTTTCGGTACGTTTTCTGCGCCAACGGAAAATGAACCGCGCACTTACGGCGGATTTTATACCCACAACGATATTAAAGAACTGATACAATATGCTACAGACCGGTTTGTGAATGTTCTCCCCGAAATTGATGTGCCGGGTCATAGCATGGCTGTTGTAGCCGCATACCCCGAGCTGTCGTGCACGCCCGGCACGTACCGGGTTAGTTCAGGCGATAAATTCATGCAATGGACCGATACCGGTTTTTATGCACTGGTGGATAATACGCTTTGCCCGGCTAATGATAAAGTGTATGAAGTGCTGGATAAAGTATTTACTGAAGTAGCGCAGCTTTTTCCTTTTGAATACATTCATATGGGTGGTGATGAGTGCGCCAAGAATTTCTGGGAAAAAAGCGATGCCATCAAACAACTGATGCAGAAAGAGAAGCTGAAAGATATGCATGAGGTGCAAAGCTATTTTGTAAAGCGGGTGGGTAAGATCATTGAAGCCAAAGGTAAAAAGATGATGGGCTGGGATGAGATACTGGAAGGCGGACTAGCCCCTGGTGCTGCTGTAATGAGCTGGAGAGGCATCAAGGGAGGCAAGGAAGCTGCTGCTGC
>DASUVL010000989.1:0-2944 GCA_036379015.1 Niastella sp. | reverse complement strand
GTTGTGCCTGCCAGGTATAATAACAACCCGGCCAGCATGGTCTTCTTCGGACCAAACCCTTCAGCCAGCACGCCGGAAAACCAGGCGGAGACAGCTACGGTAATTCCATAAGCAGTAAACAGGGTAGCATTTTGTTCAATGGTCATACCCCGGCCTGTCAGGTACGGACTTAGCCAGCCCGTTTCCATACCATCGCCCATCATAAATATCAGGATACCTACATAACCCCAGATGAGGGGCATGGGAATGCCGGTTTTGTCGGCGAATGAGTTGTTATTGGCAGCAATCTTTTGCATGGATCGTATTTTATACCCCCCGACCCCCTAAAGGGGGGGAGCAGGTTACAGGTTCAGGTTTCATGGGTACCGGTTACCAGTTACCGGATTACAAGTCTTAAATATTTTGATCGGCAATATCAATTTCAGCGAGCGACCCTTGTCAACTCGTCAACTTATTTACAGATACGTACTACGCTATTGGTATCATAACTAAAAGAACAAGGCAACAGCCACCTCGCTTTGTAAGCTTTCAAACCTGATAACCGAAACACCGTTTTGCCATTGAGATCGATCACCTTATCACTGTACCATTGTTGATCGGTATCGATCGATTGCAACAGTATAGTTGGATAATTTTCACCCGGACCCGAGGAAACACTTTTTACCCGCGGCAACGCACTTTGCTCACTCACTACTTTGTTCTGAAGATTAATAACCCATATTTTACTGCTGGTTGATAACCACAATGAATCCTTGCTATATAACGGGAAAAGATCGTGACTACCACTAGCGGGTAAGGTTGTACTGTCTTTCAATGTAAGGTCCGGCGCGGTGCAATTGAAATTATATGTGAAGGCGTACAGTTTATTTTTGGAAGCGGTCCAAAGTAATTGTCTTTTCTTATCCCACACCACATTATGGGCATCGGGTACGGTAATTTTCTTCGTATAGCCACTGTAGGGATACGCTGAGGTATCGGTTTTCAACAACATCAGATAATTGCCGGTGCTGGCGGCGATCACGATATTACCATCGGGCAGTACTTCCGCAGAATGAATATTGCCATTACCGCCATAAGCGTAAAAAACGGTCTTTTTATCAGCAATACGGATCAACGCCACACCACCTGCCGAAGCATTGGCCAGGATGTACTTGTTGTTGTATACCGGTTTAGCGTCGGAAATATTCACAAACCATTTTACATCGGTGGCGTTCACATTTGATTGGGCCGGCAACCATTCCCACACTACCTTTTTGGCATCGATATCTGCAATAGCCACCCGGTTCACCGACTGATCGGCCAATACAAGCTGCCGTACTACCTTTTGGGTATCGATACCGTTGGAATCGCCCCCATTATCCGGTCCGGTGCCGGCAGATGATTTACTGCATTGAATGATAAAAGCCGCTACCAGCGTAGTTATGATCATCATTTTAAACGAAATAGTTTTCATACGCATAATTGTCAATCGCATTAAATTTTGTTTTAATTACTATAAAACAAATGGGCGAATTATTAACCATTGACAACTATTACCCCAAAAAAGTACTAGAACACCTACTTAAAAGCGGGGATGTAATTCGCAATCGTTCTTTATTAACCATAAAATAACGACTCCAAAGTAAACAAAATTTACACTATTTAAACAAAAAACAATATAAATTAATGTTTTTAAACCAGCAATTAAATAGATTTAAGCGAATATGTGGGGCATAAAGGAACACATCGGCTAAAAAATTAAACCATTTGTAAGCTTATTACAGAAAAGCTAATAGATTTGTGATAATAACCTTTAACAATGACCATTACCGACAGGCACCAACTCATTATTCAGAAATTACAGGATAAAGGAAAGGTAGATATCCAGGAACTCAGCGACGAACTGCAGGTATCGGGGGTCACCATTCGCAAGGACCTGAAACTGCTGGAAGAAAAAAACCTGTTGTTCCGCACCAAGGGCGGTGGTTCTATTAACAACCCGTATGCTGTAGAACGTACGATCAATGAGAAGGAGTTTATCAATTCCGATCAAAAGAAGAAGATCGCGAAGGCGGCGCTCACCTTGCTGGGACAGAATGATTCTATTATTATTGGATCGGGCACCACGGTATTTGAGCTGGCGCAGGCGCTGTATCCCTCCAAGCATATTACCGTTATTACGCCGGCATTGCGGGTAGCATTGGAATTATGCAACCGGCCCAATGTTGACATACTACAAATTGGCGGATTGATCCATCATAGCTCGGCATCGGCAGCCGGCGCATTTGGCGAACGGTTACTCGAAGATATTTCGTGCGGATTGCTGTTCATGGGCGTTGATGGTATTGAACCTGAATTTGGATTAAGCATTACCAACCTGGCCGAAGCCAGTCTTGACAAAAAAATGATCGCGGTGGCACAACAGGTTGTGGTTATGGCCGACAGTACCAAGTTTGGCCGCCGGGGTATTGGCCGCATTTGCGGATTAGACCAGGTAGACTACATTATCACCGATCCCGGCGCTCCGGCTGAAAGCATCAGACAGCTGGAAGAAAAAGGAGTGAAGACGATTATAGCAGAATAATGAATATTGAATGTTGAATATCCGATGTTGAAGTAAAAAATCTTTGTTTTTGCATTCTATTTCAAGATTCAACTTTCACCTTCCTGCTACCTGTTACCAATTAGTTTTTTATACTCATCCTCATTCATATACTCCAGTATATCCCCGGGTTGACAATTCAATATTTTACAAATTTCATCGAGTGTTGAAAAACGGATGGCTTTGGCCTTGCCGCTTTTCAGCACACTTAAATTGGCAATGGTGATGCCTACCCTTTCACTCAATTCGGTAAGACTCATTTTACGTTTCGCCAGCATTACGTCCAGATTCACTACAATGGGCATATTAAATAGTTAAGTCCTGTTCCTTTTGCAAATTGTTTCCTTTTTGAAAAGCCTTTCC
>DASUVL010000988.1:0-4601 GCA_036379015.1 Niastella sp. | reverse complement strand
CATGTACGAACTGGTAATATACCTGCGGATCGTATGGATTACCAAAATTCAAACAATTTGTAATACCCAAAGGTTGACCGCCACTGCAAACAATATTGCGGGCAGCTTCTGCCACTGCGATCATAGCGCCGGTAAACGGATCGGCATATACATACCGGCTGTTGCAATCTGTAGTTAAGGCCAGTCCTTTATTGGTTGGCTTGGCTACTACCACAGCGGCGTCGGAAGGTGTATTGGTAGTGGTAGTACCTGCGCCTACCATACTATCGTATTGCACATACACCCAACGTTTGTTGGCGATATTGGGAATACTGATGATCTGTTCAGCCACGGCTTTCAGATCGTCAGGTACTTCAATAGTATCAGGATTGAATGCTTTTACTTTTGCGAGGTAAGCCGGTTCTTTATACTCGCGGGTATATACCGGAGCACCGCCACCCAAAACCAGGTCATTGGCAGGTAATTCTGCTTCCAGCACCCCATGCATATAAAAATGCAGGAGGCCATCATTGGTTACCTCACCAATTTCAGAACAAGGCAGGTCCCATTTATCAAAAACGCGCAGTACATCACTTTCACGGCCTTTTTCAACCACCATTAACATGCGCTCCTGGCTTTCGCTCAGCAACAGTTCCCAGGCTTTCATATTTTTCTGGCGGGTAGGCACTTTATCAAGGTCTATACGCATCCCTACTTCGCCTTTGGCGCTCATTTCAGCTGTAGAACAAATAATACCTGCAGCGCCCATATCCTGCATACCTACTACGGCGCCGGTTTTAATTACTTCCAGACAGGCTTCGAGCAATTTCTTTTCCTGGAAGGGGTCGCCCACCTGTACAGCAGGTAATTCTTCCGCGCTTTCCGCCGTAATATCGGCCGATGCAAAAGAAGCACCGCCAATACCATCTTTACCGGTAGCAGAACCTACAAAGAATACGGGGTTACCGATGCCTTTTGCGGTTGCAGAAATGGTTTCCCCATTCCGCACAATACCAACGCTCATGGCATTTACGAGGGGGTTGGTATGATAACATTGTTCAAAATATATTTCGCCGCCAACGGTAGGTACACCAAAGCAGTTGCCGTAATGGCCAATGCCATGTACTACGCCGGCCAGCAGGTGCTGGGTTTTGGCTTCTTTTAAATTACCAAAACGCAAAGAATTGAGCGAAGCAATAGGCCTGGCGCCCATGGTGAATATATCGCGGTGAATACCCCCTACCCCGGTAGCAGCTCCCTGAAAGGGTTCAATAGCCGAGGGGTGGTTATGTGATTCTATTTTAAATACAACGCCAAAACCATCGCCAATATCCATTAAACCCGCATTTTCCTCACCAGCCTTTACCAGCATTTTCTTTCCTTCGCGGGGCAATGTTTTCAACCACTTAATCGAATTTTTGTAACTGCAATGTTCACTCCACATACCACTGAAGGCACACAATTCGGTAAAATTTGGCGTACGGCCAAGTTTTTGAATTATCAATTCGAATTCTTCTTCGGTAAGACGTAATTGTTTGGCCGTTTTTACTGTTACTTCCATGTTATTTGTATGTAAAATGCTTATAGATTGGTATTTTTCAGAATGCGAGTGAAAAAGTAGTACTGTGGCGGGTAAGAACCTACTAGCTACAGTCGTTTAGCACTAGCCTGTTACCAAACAGCTTTTTAAGAAAGCGCAAAAGTACAAACAGTCTGTCATCTTATTGATAAATTTATCCCGATTTACCAGCCCATGATTATTGCATTTGTTCATAATGATAAAGCCTTTTTGCCCGAAATAGACGCCTACAGTCGTTTCTTTTCGGGCTACCATATAAGGTGTGAGATAGTAAACAAGAACGAGTTGGGCCTGTTGCACCGGCATGTGGAATGGTGGATGATGGGCACCGACCTTACCAAACCCAAAGAAGGCATTTATAAGATCCATGAATATTGCTCCTCATCTGTACCCCCCTGGCGTAGGTGGAAGAACTGGTGGAAAAGTTTTTTTAACGCCCAACCCGATTTCCGGTTGTTTTTAAATGAATATGTAAGAAAAGCGTTCAATTTCCACGATCACATCCCCTTTGGTTACCGCGATATGGGCGTACCGGAACACTGGCTGCAAACTGATCCTTTTTTACACGAGCGGGACTATGATTTTGTATATACGGGCGATTGCTCCCCCATACGACAACCTGAGTTGCTGCTGAACTGCTTTGCCAGTGGGACAATGAAAGATAAAACCCTGTTAATCATTGGAAAGGATTACGAATACCTGCAAACTACCTATGTCAGGTACAAGAATATTGTATTTATGGGCCCCCTGCCTTATAATACGATGGACACCTATATATTAAGGGCCCGGTTTGGTATTAATTATATGATAGATAAGGAGCCGTTCAACCAGCAAACGGCGACCAAGCTGCTGGAATATGCGGCCCTGGGATTACCCATAATTACTACGAGATATGCCTGGGTTGAAAACTTTCAGCAACAATATGGCGGCAATTTCTTTTACCTGGAGCCCGGCTTCACCAATTTTACCTGGGAGCAGGTCAATAATTTCCCCTTTTCAAAACCTGATATAGAAAGCTTAACCTGGGAACAACAGATCCGCAAGTCGGGGGTGTTGGAGTTTTTGGAAGATAAATTTCCGGAGTTGAAGTTTTAGGACGGGAGACGGCAAACGTGAACGTGAAATGGCAAACGGGAGACTGCAACGGGCAAACGTGACTCGTGAATCGGCAATCGTGAAACGGCAAACGGCAATGTTTTGGTCTTTAGGCTTGCAGCGCGCAGCTGTATTTCCATTATCACATTATCGAATTATCACATTATCACATTGATCATTCCGCCCAATCCCTGTTCAGCGTATCCACATATTCATCGATCACATGCTTGATATTGAACTTTTTAATAACCAGGGCGCGGCCATTGCGACCGAGGCGGCTCAGCTCTTCGGCAGGCAGGTTGATCATTTTTTCCATTTTATCGGCCAGATCAAACGGGTCGTGCACATGGCACATGAAGCCGGTAGAATTATTCACCACCACTTCCTTACAACCGCGGTTATTGCTGGTAATTACGGGCAGTTCCATACTGGCCGCTTCCATTAGGCAACGCGGTACGCCTTCATTATAAAAGGAGGGAAATACAAAACAATCGGCCCGTTGCAAAAACGGACGAACATCTTTGGCAAACCCGCCATAATGGATCAATCCTTCTTTTTGCCAGCGCTCGAGTTCTTCCTGGGAAATAGAGTCAGGGTGATGCTGTTCAAAAAAGCCGATCAGCTCAAAACGCACCGCATAATTCTTTTTCTTTAAAATACGGGCAGCATCGGCATACAGGCTGATGCCTTTACTTTTGAGCAGGCGGGTGCTCATTAAAAAGGTAAACGGCTCGCTTTCTTTTTTAACGGTCCGGTGCCGAAATGAAAAATACTCTGTATCAATGCCTTCACCCGGCAACACCTTCACTTTTTCGATGTTCACGATATGCTCGTTGATGAATATTTTGGCATCTTCATTATTCAGGAACCACACTTCGCGGGTTTTGCGCAGGGCTCTTTTATAGAGCAATTTTACAACATGGTACAGCCAGTTACGTTTGGCAAACGGGTAACCCAGTCCGGTGATCACTGCCACGGATGGGATGCCGATAGCGGCAGCAGCCAGCGAACCATAAATATTGGGCTTGGCAACATAATGAAATATAAAATCGGGGCGATGCTCGCGATACAGGGCTTTTAATTGCCGGTAAAAAGTGAGGTCAGCAACCGGGTTTTCGGTCTTATTATTAAAATTAAGTGGAATGAACCGGCAGCCGCTTTCCCGCAGATGGGTAGAATATTCATCATCAGGGGCCATTACCATTACCTGAAACCCATTTTCCATAAGAAAACGGATCACATCTAACCTGAAATTGTAGACAGACCACGCGCTGTTAGACACAAAGGCTATAAGCTTATGAGCACCTACCTTGCTATACATCAATGAATATTAGCTTCAAATTTATACATTTGAACGGTATAATCAATAGGCAATGGGCCATAGGCAATAGACAAAGTTCCAACAGCGTTGTATTTCTTGCCAATTGTCAATTGCCAATTGCCAATTGAAGTAACATGTACATTGTAGCACTTTTATTTTATTGCCTGGTATTCATTTTTATAATACACCGGTTAACCCGTAACAAAGTTCCATTAACGGTAACCGAACTGTCGCTGGCCTTTCTGTTCAAGGTGGGCATGGGGAGTTTGTATGGTTACATTTATGGGCATTTTTATAATGGCGACGATACCTGGTGGTACCACAACCTTTCACAGGGTGAGTTACAAAAGCTGCTACATGAACCGGTGGTTTACTTTAAACAGTTGGGGCCAGCCCAATCATTTGCCTGGGCTGGCGGTGGGTTCTGGCAGGGATTCAGCGCTTATCTCCATCACCTGGAAAATGTTGGCATTATCAAAATACTGAGCATAGCCAATATATTCAGCCGGGGTAATTATTATATCAATGTGGTTTTCTTCAATTTCATTCTTTTCTGGGGGCATTACTGGCTGTTCAGTTTATATGTAAAAGAATTTCCGCAAAAAAGAAAACCCTTACTGCTGCTGA
>DASUVL010000987.1:0-7110 GCA_036379015.1 Niastella sp. | reverse complement strand
GCATTTTCCGAACGCAAAACCAAAAGACGATGCCGATTTTTCCGGCTTCTTCCAGTTGGGCTACCGGCTCAACAACCACTCATTATATATTGCGTTCACGATAACAGACGACGATTTTTTTGAAGATACCACCCAAAATGTACGATGGAATTCCCAGGACGGACTACAACTATGCCTTGATGCCCGTCACCTGTTGTCAGGTTCTGGTGTAGCTTCATTTATGTACAGTCAAAAATTACGTAATATCAATAAAGCATTTTATGATCCCTTTGCCAATGCAGCCTCCTGGGATATTAATGAGGTGGCTGTTATCCGTCGAGGCAATACCCGTTTTTACGAATGGCGCATCCAGTTAGGAAACGAACTGGCTGTAGGGAAATCCATCGGTTTCGATATTGATGTATTAGACAAAGATAGGGATGGCAGCTTTTCCCATTCAGCCTGGGGGCGGGGCGGCTCAAAGTATATAAACCCCAATAGCCTGGGTGATATTATCCTTTTACCCGCCGGCGCAAAGCTCACCACCGTTTCAGGTAAATTGAACTGGGACAAACAAACGACAGTGAAATTACCAGGACAGGTGTGCCTGGTTGCAAACCCAAAACTCTGGGTTGAAACAGCATTGGATAGCCTGGGAAATTATTCAGTAATGGTTCCCGCCGGCAAATACGAGATCAGTGTATACGAGCCTTATATTATAACTGACGGAAAAGTATATACTACCACGCAAAAAAAGACCATCACGGTGGTTGCAAAACCCGGACAAAAAACAATAGCGCACGATCTTATTATTCCATCTGCGCCTGCACCCGATCTAATACCCGACAAAGGCGTACTACTTGATTTTAGCACAGCAAGCGCCACCCAGGTGGACCAATTTATTGAAACCTATCGTAACTACTATAAAATACCCGGCGTTACGTTGGCGCTGATAAAGGAAGGGAAACTGGTTTATCATAAAACATATGGCGTTCGCAATACCATGACCGGTGAAAAGGTAGATGAGAATACGTTGTTTGAAGCAGCTTCTATTACGAAACCTGTATTCGCATTTGCAGTTGAGCGGTTAGCCGAACGCGGGGTCATCAACCTTGACAAGCCGCTGTATGAATACCTTCCTTATAAGGATATTGAAAATGACGAACGATATAAACTGATAACAGCCCGGCATGTATTGACGCACCGGACCGGTTTTCCTAACTGGCGCTGGCAGAACCCTGACAATAAATTGAACATCAAGTTCACTCCAGGAACAGCGTTCGGTTATTCAGGAGAAGGTTTCGAATACCTGAAAATGGTAGTGGAAAAAATAACCGGCAAGAAGGTAGAGCAAGTACTACAAGAAGAAGTGATTGAACCAATGGGATTGTATCATACATTTTTTTCAAAAAATGATTCTTTGCAGCAAATGAAGGCGATTGGCCACTTAGATAAACAGCCAAACAAAAAAGACCTGCCGGAAAAGCCGGGTATGGCCTACTCCATGCATACCGAAGCGAAAATTTTCACCAGGTTTGCGATTTATTTATTAGAACAAAAAGGCCTGAAGAAAGAGATGTATGATACGATTATGTCAAAACATTCCGAGTATCCCCTTGATTCAGGGGAAGCAAAGCCTAAGGTCGCTAACTATATGGGAATGAGTCTTGATATACGGGAAACGCCATTTGGTAAATCATTTGGCCATGGCGGTAATAACGGCGATTTCAAATGCAAGTTTGAAGTGTACAAAGACCTGAAAATGGGCTACGTCATTTTCACCAACTCCAATACGTCTGATGCATTGCTGGAGAATATGCGCAAGTTTTTAGTGGAGGGGAAAGAGAAGCCGTAAAGGTAAGGAGGCATTTGACAAGGAAAGGTACATCATCGTTCATAAAAATGCTTTTTCGAGGTAACAATGACTGTACTATCACTTTTCTTCTTTGAAAAAATTAAAACAATGGTGTCTCGTCCAATAAAACGATATAAATAATCCCAACCCAAAATATTTATAGTTGAGTCGTTTTTAAATTTCCATTTGTTCGTAACAATTAAATCGTCGAAGTCAAACAGTTTCCTAATTGTGTCATGTCCCTGAGGTTCATGAAAGTAGTAAAAACAATCGCCGTCTGATGTGAACTTGTAGCTATATGCAGGAATGTCAAAGTGAGTTGGGTACTTTTCGCGGTAAATATCGACAACATCCCAATATTTGTAGCCGTCGCCAGTCAGCGATGTAGCTTTTTTATCATGACAGCTCAATAAAAACAAAACAACAATAAAAAGAAAGTGTTTATTCATACGCTACATTCTACTCTGCATGGCTTATTAATCAATACGCTTTAAGGCGGTTAGTGATGATTAATACACTTTTACTACGTTAAGAATTTGTCCTTTTCTATTATTTTCTTTTTTAGAATAATGAACTGAAATCAGGTCGTTAACTTCAATTGGGAAAGTTACATTTGCATAAGTGATATCCAATTCTTCATCACCAAAGCATATTAACGTTTCTTCATTTTTTCTTACCTCAGTAACGATTCCCGTAATAACAATTTTAGATTTTGTCAATTCTTTTTGGGTCGAAAGATAATTCTTAGTAAAAATCACATTACATATAATTACAAATGCTGTAAAGATTCCAAAATATAAAGCTCCCCAAAAATAAATAATCACTAAAAGAGGTAATAGTAAAATATTCATTTTATATGAATCCGAAAGCGTCTTACGCAATTTATTGATATCTTCTTGAGTAAGGGGCAACTCTGTAACCTTGTAACGCATTGTTTTATTTGTGTGCAGTTCTATTTAAGCTTGTATATATCTTCATACTTTAGATACTCTTTTCTACCGATTGTATAAACCGGGTTACCTCCAGCATCTTTAATAATACCTTTACTTTCATCATCTGCAAAGGGGAAATTAATAAAATATCCTCTACCGTCACTTAGTTTAATTCCATAAGTTTCAACAGAATTTTCAATTGCAACAGTGTTTTGAGTGTATTCATAGTTGCTTGCCTTGCCAGTACTGTCTTTTATTGAAAAGCTTTTGGCATCGAATGTAATTTCAAGTTTTTCTCCTTTTGAGTCAGTAGCTTTCCAAAGTCCTCTATAAGTATCTGAACCGCTACAGCTATATAATAGAGTACATATTACTCCCAATAAAAAGTTTGTCGTTTTTCTCATTTGAAGCGTTTAAATATTTGCTTTTAATGCTGGTAAGATAATCCCTGATTTCGAGATTACTAAAAATTGGCGTAAAAATGAAGGTATTTTTACTTATTTTAATCCGTGCCTGATTGAAGACATGAACAAGCCAGAGAAAAAGCTTTCAAAATGGTTATTACCCGTTGACAATATTGGCTACCCCAAAAATCCGTGCATCCCCCCTATTGATAACGGTCAAGAATAAATGTCAAATGGATAACATATCTACTTTTTGCTTATATTTGTTAAACTTCAGTACCGGTTAAGTACCTGATTAAATATGCGGGCTCCCGCGTAAAAAATCCGTGAATTTTTTATTCCATTTATTTTATTGGTTGGGTTCTACCCTGAAAGGCGTCTGATTCGTACCACCTTCGTACCTGAGCTAGTTATAGTCCGAGAATAATCCGTACATCCTCCGACCATTATCCGAGTGTAGTCGGACGAGACTCGGACAAGAGTCGGACAAGTATCGGATGAGAACA
Source organism: Niastella sp. (assembly GCA_036379015.1). Classification (GTDB taxonomy): domain Bacteria; phylum Bacteroidota; class Bacteroidia; order Chitinophagales; family Chitinophagaceae; genus Niastella. Next base: position 3,434 of record DASUVL010000987.1, on the reverse strand, counting down.
TAGTCAGATACGGTCCTGAACCAGTGCAGACCTGAACAATTAGCGAAAAAGAGGGAAGCGAATAGAAAAATTTTTAATGCAGATTTTTAGCGCTTGATCATGATCAAGCGCTTGCGTGGGACTGATCAGGGAGAAGTTTGTAGACCTTTCGACTTGCGCCTCTGTGCTCCGACGCTGAAGCTCTAACGTAAGCGTCTATAGCTTCTGCGACCTCGACGAGTCTGGGGACGCTCAGGGCTTCTATTAGAATAGGATTGATTATAAAAATACGATTTTCTTATTTAAAAATCATAATTATGGCACGTATTAACAAAGGTATTGCCGAACAACTTTCAGGAACTATTGGCAATGTAGTAGGCGCTACCTGGCGCGGCATTCCCTACATTCGCTCGAAGCCGACAAATTCCGGCAAGAAGAGAAAATCAAGCGATGCCCAGGCGGCTACCCGTATCAGGTTTGCCCTGGCAGCAAAGCTGTTAAGAAATATGCGACCCATCGTAGAGCTGGGCTTCCGCGACGAAGCTGTGGAAAAGACCGGCATGAACGCAGCCATCTCCTATACGATGAAACATGCCCTCACCGGTGAATTCCCTGACTTTACCATTGCCTATGATCACGTGTTGATGAGCCGCGGTAAACTACCCAATGTTGATGAGGCTACCGTGACAGCCCATGCGCCCGAAGCCATCCAGTTCAACTGGACCAACAATGAAGGTGTTGGTAAAGCCACCGGGGAAGATAAAGTATTACTGGTAGCCTATTACGAAAAGCGCGAAGCCGTGGTTTATAAAATTGGTACTATTCGCAATGCAGGCACCGACATCCTCAACCTGCGTGCATTTTCTGGTCGTACCGTACATACCTGGATCAGCTTTATATCAGCCGATAACCGCGATGTGGCCAACAGCGTATATACCGGTACGGTGGTAGTGCCGTAAGTTGAACACTTACCAGCTTAATGTTACTGTAATACCATCGGGATCGTTATCAAAACCGAGGTAACAGGTGTGGGAAGTTTCGTCCCAGGAACTTTGCACGTTGTCTATCTTTTCACTCTTGCTATTGGTGAGTATTGTTTTTACCGGAGCTGCCGGTAGCATAATACGCATGCTGTTCCTGGTGTTCAAAGGGCTCTTTGCCACGAAAGAATATATTTTATTCTGTATGCGCTCGTTATATATTCTGCAGGCGCCCGCCAGCACCTGAGGTTTCTTTTTGTTCGCTACCCGGCTTACATTATACAAAAAAGCCTGCGATCCCGGTTGTACGGTTTTTGTTGACAACACAGGCAATTGTGGATCGAACAGATCGATTACCGGACCGCTGATCACATACGGATCATTGCTGGTACTTTCATCCATCACCGACACCATATCATATGGCCCTCTTTGTAGATAGAAATTGTTTTTAAATACCAGCTCACCGGCTTTGGCATCTTCCCGCCAGGCTTTTTTTAATACATCTATAAACCCGGCATCCATATTGGCTGCCATTACAAACTCCTTCGGGTTTTGGCGTATAACATATACTTTCCCTTTTCCAACAGTATAAGACTTATTTGAACCGTCAGGCTGGATATGTAACAAGGCAAATAAATGTTCACCTGGGGTTTTGTAATGATTTCCTTTCGTATTCCACCATTCCATTACCTGCTGATACGGATCATCATCCCGGCTGCAATACACCAGCACCCCTCCTTTTTGTACCCAACCGGCAAGTTGTGTATGCACCTCGGCCGACACCGGTTTCATATTGGAATAACTCATCACCAGCACTTTTATATCTTTTAACGTAGCCGGATAGCCCAGGTTTTCCATATGCACTGTTTGTACAGGAACACCACGTTTCACCAACGGCAGGGTTTGTCCGTAAAAATTGGAGAACTGCGGATCTTCATAGCCATCGTGCGTAGGAAAGCGCTGAAACATTAACGTATTGCTCATTAAAACGCCAATACCGTTTGAACCGGTGACCTGGTTGGTTGACACCTGTATATCGTTCAACGCATTTACCATCACCTGCATTTGCGTGGAGTAATATTTTGGTATCAACACTTTTTCATCGCTGTTGGCCAGTTTGTACGGACGGGTATAAATGCGCTCGGGCCAGGGCATCACTTCATAGTCTGCCACCTGCGGGTATAATAATTTTGCGGTGAAGGTGGCTTCATAATTACGTTTGTAATCGGCCCAGTCCCTTGGCCAGTCTTCAATGGGATCGGTAAGAAAGAACAGTTTTCTTTTTGTAGGCGCTGTCATGGAAACCATGGAGCCATATTCGAGAAAAGCGTTTTCAAACACACGTTCCTTCTGCAATCCATTAAAAAAAGTCGGCTCCCGGGAGGTACCCGTCCACACCTGTGCAATATACCCATCAATGCCAGGCAGGGAGGCAAGGCTGGCTTCGGGGCTCACGATCATCCACGATGAGTAATTGACCAATGAATGGGTGGGAATATACACTTTCACCGTCATACCTTTTGTTTTGCCATATGCTTTTGCATAATCAGACACTTCCTTAATGGCATTATAATAAAGCTGGTATTTTAATTTACTCGAGAGGTAGGTGTTCTCGGGCGACTCATGCTGCGGCCTCCAGGGAAAGCCATAATATTGCTGCCATTCCTGTTTGAATACTTCACTATAACCGGCCCTTGCCCAGAACTCAGGTTCCTCCAGGTAGATAGCGTTGATACCGGCGTCGATAACCCTTTTGATCACTCCTTTTTTCATGTATTCAATAAAGGATGTTACAGGCACTATATAAGGAACATTCCGTCCATGCCAGATGGTATCCCCTTTTACCGTTACCTGCCCTTCGCCCAGATGGTTCTTTCCATCCCATTTGCCTAAAAAATAATCATCATATTGTCCCCACGCGATCCCGGTCATAAAATGCACCTGGTACCCACGTTCACGCCAACTTTTTACCCGGTCTTCAAATGAAACATGGCCACGTTCACTTACACCGTATACAATAGCGATATCAGCACGTACATCTACCTGTGGCATCCAGGCGGCGCTGGTTTGAAAAGCCGTTTTTTCTTTTGTTGCTGTTGGTGTAGGGATAGGTGCCGATGCAGCTCCATGGCCCTGGGCTAATAACCGGCCGGTCGTACAGGCAAGGAGGCAAAAAATGATCTGTTTTTTCATCAGAGAACTTTTAGTATTTAGAGTTGCCGATGTAAGAGGTAAGAAATAGGAAGTAAGATGATCGCTGAATTTTAAACATCTTTCTTCTTTCTTCGTTTATGGAACCAGCGTTTCGATCCTTCGACTATGAGCAATTGTTTCTCAGCTAAGATTATAAGAAGATAAAATTATTACTAATTTATTTTAGCAATACATATTTCAGCCCCTGGGTTTCCAAAGGTTATAAACAGGCTTTCTGTTTTCGGCGCCATTTATTTTTTGCCTTGAAAAGCAGGCTGGGCA
>DASUVL010000986.1:0-5564 GCA_036379015.1 Niastella sp. | reverse complement strand
TGATGAGTGAGAATATGCTGCCCAGCGCTTGTGAGGTAGACGTAACCGGAACGCTGAGCATGTATGCCATGCAGTTAGCTTCCGGTACACCCAGCGCGTTGGTCGATTGGAATAATAACTATGCCGATGATGATTCAAAATGTGTATTGTTCCATTGCGGCAATTGGGCCAAATCATTTTTACCCGATATCCAGATCAGCACCGCACCGATCCTGGGAACAAGCGTAGGTGTTGAAAATACCTATGGCGCGTTGGATGGTCGTACCCCTGCTTCGCCGCTTACTTATGGCAGAATTAGCACCGATGACAGTCTGGGCCTCATCAAAGCGTATGTTGGCGAAGGTGAACTCACCAACGATACGTTGAACACTTTTGGCAACAGGGCTGTAGCGCAGATCAATAACCTGCAGGGATTGATGCAATATGTGTGCAGGAATGGTTTTGAACACCATGTGGTAATGAATGCCAGCAAAACCGCCGGTATTCTAACAGAAGCATTCGATAATTATCTGGGCTGGAAGGTGTATCAGCATGCTTAGTCGTGAAACGTGAGAGTGAAACGGCAATCGTGACCTGTAAGGTCCATCATTGAGTCTTGCATTATTAGAAAGTGAAATTGGACCTGACAGGCCTTGCCCGGCAATCTGACCTGTCAGGAGCGCTTAAGCCAACAGATAAAGCAGGCTCAAATGGCGCACCTTACAGGTCTTGAAATGTCGACAACAAACAATAAACGGTTTTTAATGAATAAGAACGATCTAACAAAAAGGTCCATCGAGTACCGAAAGAGAATCCTTAAGTATATTGTCGGCGCCAATGCCGGTCATACCGGTGGCAGCCTGTCCTGCATCGATATCTTGAATGTATTGTACAATCATGTGCTGAATGTATCGCCACAGAACTTTACTTCGCCCGACCGGGACAGATATATTCAAAGCAAAGGACATTGTGTGGAAGCCTTGTTTGTGGTGCTGGCCGATAAAGGTTTTTTTCCGGAAGAACACCTGGAAACTCTCTGCAAATACCAATCACATTATATAGGCCACCCCACCAAAAAAGTAAAAGGGGTGGAGCAGAATACCGGTGCTTTGGGTCATGGTTTACCCATTGCCGTTGGCAATGCCATTGCTGCCAAGCTCGATAAAAGATCATACAAAGTATACACGCTCATGGGTGATGGCGAATTGCCCGAAGGCTCTAACTGGGAAGCTGCATTAACAGCATCGCATTACAAACTCGATAACCTGTGCGCCATCGTAGATAAAAATACGTTGCAGATAACCGGGCCTACCGCGCAGGTGTGCAACACCGATCCGCTGGATGAAAAATTCAGAAGCTTTGGGTGGGCCGTGCACACAGTAGACGGGCATGATATAGAGGCGCTAAAGAATGCATTTGATTGTCTGCCTTTTGAACCCGGCAAACCCAGTTTGATCATTGCCAATACCGTAAAAGGCAAAGGCGTGAGCTTTATGGAAAGCAATATCAAGTGGCACCATGGTGTGCCCAATAAGGAAGAGTATGAATTGGCGATGGGTGAATTGGATAATAGCATGCAGAAAGCAGCAGTTTAAGAAATTTATAGATTTCGGGATTTAGAGATTTTGAGATTTATCGGAAAACTTAAAGCTGCGCAAATCCAAAAAACCAAAAATCACAAAATCAGAAATTAGGGAAATGGCGCATATAGAAACAACAGATCCGAACGGATATAAACCAAACCAGGAGATATTTTCAGAAGTGCTCCAGGTGTTAGCGGCAACCGACAGAGACATCATTGCTGTAACCAGCGATTCGCGTGGCTCAGGTAAATTAGTACCCTTTGGTAAAAAATTTCCGGAGCAGATCATTGAAGTGGGTATTGCTGAGCAAAACCTGGTTGGCGTAGCAGCCGGATTGGCTGCTGCGGGCAAAAAAGTGTTTGCGGTTTCTCCCGCCTGCTTTTTAACGGCACGGGCCCTGGAGCAGATCAAGAACGATGTGGCTTATAGCGATAATCCTGTCACTGTTGTAGGCATCAGCGCCGGCGTAAGTTATGGCCCGTTGGGTTCTACTCATCACAGCCTGCACGATTTTGCTGCGCTTAGGGCCATCAACAATATTACGGTGGTAGTACCGGCTGATAATTTTGAAACGGCTGCAGCTACGGCACTGGCTGCCCAAACAAACAGCCCGGTGTATCTTCGGTTTGGTAAAAAGGTTATGAACAACCTGAAAGCAGAGAACAACGATACCTTTATTTTTGGAAAAGGCCGGGTTATAACCGAAGGGAGCGATGCGGCTATCATTGCCTGTGGCGAAACCGTATATCCCGCTTTACAGGCAGCGCAATTATTAGCGCAGCAAGGTATACACGCTACGGTAGTGAGCATGCACACCATCAAGCCGCTGGATACTGACCTGCTGGCAAAATTAGCCAACACCTGCAAAGCTATTGTTACCGTAGAAGAGCACAGCGTGTACGGCGGCCTGGGGGAAGCCTGCGCTTCGTACCTGATGCAACATGGTTTGCATAAGCCTTTCCGCATAATAGGTATTCCGGATGAATATACCGTGACCGGTTCACAACAGGATATTTTTAATCATTATAAGATCACTAAAGATGGAATTGCCGATGTAGTGAAAAGTTTAATACCGTGACACGGTTTGAAACCGTGGCACGGTTACCTTACAGGTCAACCCAGGATAGTTAGCTAATTTGAAACGATTAATTTCTACCAATGAAACGAAGCTTGCCGCTATATGTAAAAATTTCATTGTTAAGCTTGTTGGTGCTGTTTGCACAGTGTAAACAGCAAAAGGCCGGAACCGGTAAAAGGAGAATGGCTGTTGTTGTATCAACACTTAACAATCCCTGGTTTGTATTCCTGGCCGAAACTGCTGCCGCCAAAGCCACAGCGTTGGGATACGATGCCAAGATCTTCGACTCGCAAAACAACACAGCTACAGAAGGCGATCATTTTGAGAATATCATTGTGGCCGGTTTTGACGCCATTCTCTTTAACTCCACCGACGCCAATGGTTCTGTAGCGAATGTACTCAAGGCAAAGGAAGCGGGTATTCCGGTCTTTTGTATGGACCGCGAAATAAACGCCACCAATGCCGCCACTTCACAAATATTATCCGACAGTTATTCCGGTGCGGTTGCCATCGGTGTCAACTTTACTCAACAGTTACATAAAAAAGGCAACTATGTAGAATTGCTTGGCCTGGTAGGAGATAACAATACCTGGGCGCGGTCAAAAGGTTTTCATAGTGTGACCGATAATTATCCCGACCTGAAAATGGTGGCTCAGCAAAGCGCCGACTTCGACCGCAATAAAGCCATGGAAGTAATGGAAAGCATCCTGCAGGCGCATCCTGATATCGATGCTGTTTTTTGTGGCAATGATGGTATGGCAATGGGCGCTTACCAGGCATTGGTAGCAGCGGGAAAAGCCAACAAGGTAAAAGTATTTGGTTTTGATGGCGCAGAAGATGTGATCACCGCCATTAAAGAGAATAAGGTATACGGAACCGGTATGCAGTTTCCCAAAGTAATGGCTGAAACAGCTGCAAAGTTTGCCCATGAATACATCAGGGGTAGAAGGGATTTTCCGCAAAAGATCCCGGTTGCTGTAGAACTGGTAACACCCAAAAACATCAACGATTACATTGCCTACGGAAAAAAATAAAACATGACCAGGAAAATAGCTAAATATCTTTTACTGGTGATCATTATAGGATTGCTTGCCTATAATTCTGTCTACATAAGAAAACTGAGTGACGTACAGGCAAAAGAACCGGTTGCGTTTAACGCCACATCCTTTGCCGAACAACTCTGGGTTTTAAAATTACCGGCCCGCCTCGATAGCGCCATCACCCTTGATGCATTACAAGCAGCCCTAAAAGCAAATGCTTCCCTGGCATTCGATACGTATTTCAACACCATGAGCATTGGCAACATTCGCTATGGTTTGGTAAAAGTATCGGGCAAAGTGCTTTCGGTAAATGAGGATGATATTATTTTACTGGCAGGCGTTAGCGGTAATACACAAACCATAAAAATAGCTACCGAATATATTTACGGCAATGCTATACGCGATGCTTCGCGGTTGGTGGATATCAGGAATTTTGTAAACACCACCGACCTGAACAATATATCTGAAGCGCTGAATAAAAAGGTTAGGACCACGGTGTTGCCTGCTTTTAAAAGTGCCGTTAAGAAAGCCGACAGCATAAGCTGTACCGGCGCAATAGAACTCAACCTGGCACATATTGAGCGGAGTAGAAATTATTCGCTGAACGATCTGGAAATTATACCTGTTCAATGTAAAATCATTCAACGCTGATGTTGGTTGCCCGTAACATAACGAAAAAGTTTGCCGGGGTTACTGCCCTTAGTAATGTAAACCTGGAGCTGCACCCCGGTAAGGTAAATGCTATTATCGGTGAGAATGGAGCAGGTAAGTCAACGCTCATGAAAGTATTGTCGGGCGTGTATGTTGATTATGAAGGAAGCATTATCTACAATAGCGAACCGCTTAAACTAACCGGTACCAAAGATGCAGAAGCAAAAGGCATCGTTATCATTCACCAGGAGTTGAACCTGGTGCCCGGTTTAAGCATTACGGAGAATATATTTTTAGGCCGGGAGCATTGTAATCAACTGGGGATGCTCGATAAAAAGCAAATGGCGCAGCAAACAGAGCGCTTGCTGGAGAAAGTAAAACTGGATGCAGATCCCGGTCAATTGGTAGGTTCTTTAAAAGTGGGCCAGCAACAGTTGGTTGAAATAGCCAAGGCGCTGTATACAAAAGCCAGCGTCATCATTATGGATGAACCCACCTCAGCCATCAGCGATAAAGAGGTAGATAATCTTTTTGTGATCATTAATGAGCTCAGGAACGAAGGCAAAACGATCGTTTATATTTCGCACAAGCTGAATGAGCTGTTTACGATTGCCGACCGGTTTGTGGTGATGCGGGATGGTTGCACGGTAGAAAGTGGGGTAATGGCGGAAATGACGCAGGATCAATTGATCCATAAAATGACAGGGCGGGCATTAAATGGCGGAACAGCAAATGCAAAAACCGCCTGTAATGAACCCGTATTGCGGGTACAACATATCAATCTGAAAAGTACCTCACGTCATGGGACGAATGTATTATCAGATATTTCATTCACATTACACAAAGGCGAGATCCTGGGTTTGTACGGTCTGATGGGAGCGGGCAGAACCGAATTAATGGAAACCCTTTTCGGACTGCATCCTAAAAGAGCATCGGGCAATGTATTCGTAAACGAACAACAGGTAAGTATACAAACGCCCATACAGGCCATTAAGCAGGGCCTTGCGTTGGTGCCGGAAGACCGGAAAGCGCATGGGCTTATCCTTGACCAGAAGATAAAAACGAATATCAGCATCACCGTGCTGAACCAGTTACAGAAATGGGGTATCATACTGCATAACAAAAAAGAAACCCTGTTATCGAAAGAATATATACAACAGCTGGGTATCAAAACATATTCGGAAAACAATATTGCCGGTAACCTGAGCGGTGGCAACCAGCAAAAGATCGTGC
>DASUVL010000985.1:0-5013 GCA_036379015.1 Niastella sp. | reverse complement strand
TGATCACAGATGTTGTCTGCTTTTTCTTTGGATCTTGTGATTTGAATTTTGAGATCTTAAGCAATACTTGTTACTTGAATTTTTGTGTATTGCGTGCGATGACCATGTTTCTTCCGGAAACCTTTTCTTCTTTTCATTTTAAAAGCGATTACTTTATCGCCTTGAACCTGGTCAATGATCGCTGCTTTAACAGTACCTTTTACAGCACTACCCACAGACATTTTACCTTGATCATCTAAAAGAAGGATTTCTGAGAATTCCACATTGTCTCCAGCTTTTCCGTCTACGCGCGGTACATATAAAGTTTGGTCCTTTTGAACCTTAAATTGTTGTCCGGCGATTTTAACTATTGCAAACATAGGTTTCCAAAATTAGGATCGCAAAGGTAAGGGTTTGCAGTAGATTGTGAAGGCTTTGCAGCTATTTTTTTTACAATTTTTGGGGCTGAAATGCCCGATAATTGGGCAAATTAATAAGAAATGTTGATAGTTAACCGTTTAGGTGGCTACCTGGCTCCAGGGTTAGATGCCCGGGGTGGAGTATACATTATTATATATGAGTGGCGGGGTCGCCGGGAAGGGAGTTTAGCCAACCCGTAATCAAACACCAAACCAGCAAACAATTTAACAATTCCACAATCGAACAATCAGACACTGAACGAGTTAATAATAGCTTTGACGCATAAACAGCAAATCAGTCTTTGCGCATTTCACTAATTGACGTAGGTTTGTTTTTCCTAACGATGGAATACGGGATTCAATGAAAATAAAATCGTTTCTGGCAAAACCATTTGCCCATTATATATATAAAGGTATCAGAAAGGGCATGGCCACCGCAGTAGCCGACCAGGAAAACATCCTGAAAGAGCTACTCAAAACAGGTAAGGCGACTGAATTTGGTAAAGATCACCATTTACAGGACATCAACGTGCACGAAGAATATGTACAGGCCGTACCGGTGCGGGATTATGAACAGTTCAAGCCCTATATTGAAAAGATAAAAGAAGGAAAGCACAACGTACTCTGGAAGGGACTGCCCATTTACCTGGCTAAAACTTCCGGCACTACCAGTGGTGTTAAGTATATCCCCATCAGTAAAGAATCAATCGATAATCATATCAACACGGCCCGCAATGCCTTGCTGTGTTATATTGCAGAATCGGGTAATACCAACTTTACCGATGGTAAAATGATCTTTTTATCCGGTTCACCCGAGCTGGAACGCATTGGTGGTATCCCAACGGGGCGTTTAAGCGGTATAGTAAACCATCATGTGCCTAATTACCTGCGCAAAAATCAACTACCCTCATACGAAACCAATTGCATCGATGATTGGGAAACCAAGCTCGATAGAATAGTGGCCGAAACCATTAACCAGGATATGACCCTGATCAGTGGTATTCCACCATGGGCGCAAATGTATTTCGACAGACTTGTAGAGAAGACCGGAAAAAAGATCAAGGAACTATTTCCGAATTTCTCCGTACTGGTTCATGGCGGCGTAAACTTTGAGCCCTATAGACACCGGTTGTTCGAAAGCATCGGTTCACCAATAGCAGCCATTGAAACATTTCCCGCATCGGAAGGTTTTATTGCATTCCAGGATTCACAGGATGCCGAAGGACTATTATTAAATACAAACAGCGGAATATTCTTTGAATTTATTCCGGCCAATGAAATATTTAATGTCAATCCTACCCGGTTATCGTTGAAAGATGTGAAAATAGGTGAGAATTATGCGCTGCTCATAAACAGCAATGCCGGATTATGGGGTTATAACATTGGCGATACGGTTAAATTTGTTTCTACCAATCCGTACAGGTTGGTAGTAACCGGACGCATCAAGCATTTTATTTCGGCATTTGGCGAGCACGTAATTGGGGAAGAAGTAGAACAAAGCCTTATAAAAGCAGCAGAAGAAGAAGGCGTGCATATCACCGAGTTTACGGTAGCGCCCATGATACAACAGGGAAAAGGAAAAAGCTACCATGAGTGGTTCATAGAGTTTGAGAACCGACCAGGCAACCTTGACCGGTTTGCAGAGAAGGTAGATGTGAATCTGCGCAAAAAGAATATCTATTACAACGACCTCATCACAGGCAATATATTGTTACCATTACATATTCGCCCGGTTAAGAAACATGGGTTCATTGATTATATGAAATCCGTTGGTAAATTAGGTGGACAGAATAAAGTGCCGCGCTTAAGCAATGATCGTAATATTGCATCGGCACTTGAAAAATATGTAGAGTAGTTTTAACGTTAAGGCTGTCTGATTTAGCTTACTTAACAAACATTATTGAAACCGGAACATGTCGAACAGTTTTCCATTAAGACGCATAGCAATATTTGGCTCAACAGGCTCTATTGGCTGTCAGGCGCTTGAAGTGATTGCCGCCAATCCCGACAAATTCACGGCGGAAATTCTGACTGCGCAAAGCAATGATGAGTTGTTGATAAAACAGGCATTGAAATTCAATCCGAATATTGTTGTAATAGGGGATGATAAAAAATATCCTATTGTAAAAGAAGCTTTATCACATACCGATGTAAAAGTATTTGCAGGCGAGCAGGCACTGGAAGAAGTAGCCGGTATGGATTGTTATGATATGATGCTGGCTGCCATTGTTGGTTTTGCCGGCTTACGACCTACGCTATGCGCGCTGGAAAGTGGAAAAGCAATAGCGTTGGCCAATAAAGAAACGCTGGTAGTGGCCGGAGATATCGTGATGCAAAAGGCCATCGAAAAACGAGTACCCGTTATTCCCGTCGATTCAGAACATTCAGCCATATTCCAGTGTCTTGTAGGCGAAACGCGCAACAAGATAGAAAAGGTGATCTTAACAGCGAGCGGCGGACCGTTCCTGGGAAAGAAACCCAATTACCTGGTGAATGTAAAGCGCGATCATGCGCTGCAGCATCCCAACTGGCAAATGGGCGCTAAAATAACCATTGACTCAGCAACCCTTATGAACAAGGGGCTGGAAATGATTGAAGCCCGCTGGTTGTTTGACCTGGGACCCGAGCAGGTACAGGTACTTGTTCACCCCCAAAGTATTATACATAGCCTGGTGCAATTTGAAGACGGCAGTATTAAAGCCCAGATGGGGTTGCCCGATATGAAACTGCCCATTCAATATGCCCTGGCCTTCCCGCATCGTATACCCAACCAGTTTCCCCGGTATAATTTCAAAAATCCCGCCCAGCTTACATTTGAAGAACCGGATACCAAAACATTCAGGAACCTGATACTGGCCACCGACGCTTTGTTCAGAGGTGGGAACCAGCCCTGTGTACTGAATGCAGCGAATGAAATAGCCGTATTTGCATTTTTGCGCAATCGTATTGGCTTTTTAGATATGACCGACCTGATTGAACGAACCTTACAATACGTGCCGATGATAGAGAAACCCACGCTGGAAGAATATTTTGAAAGCGATGGAGAGGCCCGTAATTTTGCAGCCTCGCTGATAAAGTTGTAGGGAAAGCGCAAAACACGGAACACCTTGCTCCGCTGAAGCTTCGCGAAGGCGAGCAGAACGCCAAACGCAAGACCAGCAAGTGTTTATGAGGCTTGGTATTACGCAATTAGCGTTAAGCATTAGGCGTTCAGGGTTCAGCTTGTAGCTGTTTTTCAGTTAATTTTTGTGAGCGGTTAACTGAATTGCGGGATTATTCGATATTTTGAGCGTATTTTAAAATAAACACACCGCTTATTTAGCGTTACTATGATCACATTGTTAGCAACAGACTGGGCAGTAGTAGGTATAAAAGCCGGACAATTAATATTATGTTTATCTATACTTGTCGTATTACATGAAATGGGCCATTTTCTGCCCGCCAAATTTTTTAAATGCAGGGTAGAAAAGTTCTATTTGTTCTTTGATCCCTGGTTTTCCATTGTAAAAAAGAAGATCGGCGATACGGTTTACGGTATTGGCTGGTTGCCATTGGGCGGATATGTGAAAATATCCGGGATGATCGACGAAAGCATGGATAAAGATGCGATGAAGTTGCCACCACAACCCTGGGAATTCCGTAGTAAGAAACCCTGGCAGCGTTTGATCATCATGATCGGAGGCGTTACGGTTAACCTTTTTCTAGGCTTCTTTTTGTTTGCTATGATCCTGTGGGTTTGGGGCGAAGAGTACCTGCCCGCCAAAAATGCGGTGTATGGCGTATATGTAGATAGCCTGGGAAAAAGCATTGGATTGAAAGATGGCGATAAGTTGATAGCTGTGAATGGCCGGGAGATCGAGAATTTCAGCCGCCTCAGCACCGACATTATATTGAATGAAGCCAAAAGCATTCAGGTTGTTCGCGATGGACAAAATATGGAAGTCGCCATACCAACCGGAACGATCAGTCAGTTGATAAAACGCAAAGGCGATCCGCTGGCTTATCCCAAGTTCCCTGCTGTGGTAGATAGCATTAATAAGAGCGCCAAATTTACCGCAGGTGCTTTGCAAAAAGATGACCAGATCATAGCCTTTAACGGCCAGCCTATCAGTTCGTTTTATGAGTTGAGTGATATAAAAAAGAGCTACAAGAGTAAAGAAGTAGCATTAACTATACTGCGTAATCAAACCGATACGGCCGAGGTAAAAGTTCAGTTAGCCGCAGACGCAAGTATTGGATTCTATCCACGCCCTCCCGATAAATTCCTAAAGTTTGCAGTAAAAAAATATACATTCTTTGAATCGTTACCAGCAGGGGTAAAAAAAGGCTGGAGCACCCTGGTGATGAATGTGCAGAATTTCAAACTGCTGTTCACCAGCAAAGAAGTAAAGGCCAGTGAATCGCTGGGTAGCTTTTTAACCATTGGAAATATGTTTGGCGCACAGTGGGATTGGGAGCGTTTCTGGACCATGACTGCGTTGTTGAGCATAGTGCTGGCGTTTATGAACATATTGCCTATACCGGCCCTTGATGGCGGACACGTGCTGTTTACGCTGTATGAGATGATCACCGGCCGCAAGCCAAGTGATAAATTCATGGAGTATGCGCAAATGGC
>DASUVL010000984.1:0-6968 GCA_036379015.1 Niastella sp. | reverse complement strand
TTTACGATTATAGTGCAAATGATAAGAATGGTGGCAAATGTGAACTGCAATACAACCAGTACTTTCCTTGGCGTCACCAATGCATTTGCTTTTTTAAACGTACCCTTTAATACTTTAACAGGCCGGAAAGATGAAAGAAAGAATGCGGGATAACTGCCGGCTAACAAACCCGTGAACAGAATAAACCCGGTAAATGCAATCCATGTATTGATATTGCCAACGTTTATAAATAGATTTTTTTCAGTAAGCCGGTTGTAGGCGGGCAGGCTGATCTGAACAATAATGATAGCAGCAATACCTGCCAGCAAGGCCACAAAAACAGATTCCCCGATAAACTGACTGATCAAAGAACTTTTCTGCGCACCCACCACTTTTCGTATCCCAACTTCCTTCGCCCGTTTCTCACTTCGTGCGGTGCTCAGGTTCATAAAATTTATGCATGCAATCAATAAAATAAACCCCGCGATGATGCCAAATAGTTTTACGAATGTGCTGCGGCCCCCGTTGTCTTCCAAACCATTGGTGAAGCTTGAATACAAACGCCAGCGTTTAAGCGGGTAAATAAACTGCTCCCATTTCATTTTTTTTGCATCATCATCGTACTTATATCTTAATTCTTTTACTTTAGAAGCTACAGAAGCATATTTTGTATTTGGCTTCAGCATTACATAAGTAGCCGTGCTGTTATCGTCCCAGCCCAAATCCTGTCCTTCCCCGTATTTTATAAATGACCAGGGCAATAAGAATTCACAATTGAACCTTGTATTGTTGGGCAGATCTTTTAAAATTCCGGTAACGATGAAATTATCTTTATTATCAATTTTTATAACTTTTCCCATGGCATCTTCATTACCGAATAAACTTTTAGCTGTTTTTTCGGTAAGCACCACCGAATGCCTATCATTCAGTGCCGTGGAAGGATTGCCTTTCAGCATCGGGAAACTGAACATTTGCAGAAAACCAGTATCCACTATATTTCCCGACTTTATTATTTTTTTATCACCAATTGAAAAAAGAAGGTCATTACCCGATTCTACCCTTACTGCACGCTCTACTTCAGGCAGATCCTTTTCCACCGCGCGGGCCAGTGGCGCAGGTACAGAATTCCAGCATCTTATCTTACCCTCAAATGGTACTCTATTCCATACTTCGTATATCCTGTCTTTGTTTTCATGAAACTTGTCGTAACTAAGTTCGTCTTGTATCCACAGCAAAATAAGTATCGCGCTGGCCATGCCTACCGCAAGACCTGTAATGTTAATGGCAGAAAACCCTTTATTACGTAGCAGGTTCCGGTAAGCGACTTTGAAAAAATTTCTGATCATAGTATAGCTATAATTCGGTGAAATATATGGAAAGGATTTTCGGGGTCTTGTGCGCCAAGAGAGTGCCGGATAATCATATGATTGATTTACAGTGCGATAGTTGTATCATGAATACAGCGTTGTTCGTTTTCGATACAAAAACTGTCCCCTTTTAATACACCATTTGAAAATACTCCATAAAGTCCATAATCCCTCCTTTTCCGCTGGAATCAGTTATCTGAGATAAACTTATAATAAGAAAGTTCCCCACCAGCTGGCGGTGGATTTTTTGCTTGCTAAGCAACCTTTTTTTACTGCACAGCGTAAACCGTGCTATTAGCAATAAGCAAAACTGTGAATCAAATCGACCGGCTGGCGGCGCTCATTCACGATTAAATCCAGGTATTCAATTATGGATTGTCCTATTTGTTACTCCACTGCCATTGCAACAAAACACTCTATGGGAAACGAGCGCTCCGTGCTGTGGTGTGCACAGTGCAGGACAGAGTTCCTGTTTCCGCAACTGGACGACGAAGCATTACAACAACTGTACTCCGAAAGCTATTACGCTGCCTGGGGACTGAAAGGTGATGCCGACAACGAAGCTACCCGGCAAATGAAGATGGCTACCTTTGAGCTGCGTCTGAACCTGTTGGCCCGCCTGGGAAAACAGGACTGCCTGCTAGATGTGGGCTGCGCCACAGGATACCTGCTGGAAGCCGCCCAGGCTCGCGGATGGGCGCCTTACGGAGTTGAATATGCGGCATGGGCTGCCGCCATTGCGCAAAAGAAGTTCGGTGGCGGGGCCATCTTTAATGGCACGCTGGAACAATGCAGCTTCCCGGAAAACTTTTTCGACGCCATCGTCATGTCGGACCTCATTGAGCATGTGCGTCGCCCGCAGGAAACACTGCTCAAAGCAAAGACGTTGCTGAAAGACGAGGGCCTGCTGCTGATCGTTACACCTGATACCGCCGCATTGTCGAACCACCTCATGGGTAAACGGTGGACCCACTACAAACCGGAACATTTCTTTTACTTCAACCGCCGCTCATTTCAATACCTTGCGAACCAGGGCGGATGGGAAATAATTCACTATGAAAAAGCAGCCAAAGCGCTGAATATCGATTATTTCCATTCTCAATTCAATGTATATCCACACAGGCTGCTGACGCCGCTTGTAAACACGCTTCATGTACTGCTGCCACAAAAAGCCGGGAGACGCAATTTTTTCCTGTCTATTGGAGAGATGGTGCTGGTACTGAAAAAGAAGAATGCATAAAAATGACTTCTAGCCCGGGGGGAACATCGCAAATCCCTTGAAGGGGACAGGTTAATGGCTGATCTTTCTAATAAAATGGGCATGAATATGCCTTTGTTCGCCCAAACACAAACAATGTTTTATTTGCCCGTGGTCAAACGAATTTCGACCACCATAGAATTTATAGTAGAAAACGAAAAGGTGAGAGGCCTTTATTGGATACAGGATAAGAAACACGAAGCAAGAAAATCAGAATAGGTCATAGACAATAATAGTTACCGGTCCAAGTTGATCAGAAATTCCTTTGGTGGATTCTTTGTTTGCGTTGTACTCTCCAAGGTAACTGTTTGCCAATACATACAATTTATTTCCCAGGATCGCAGCCGTAGTGGGATCATGAAATAACTCATTTCCTTTATCAATGATTTTTTCACTTACAATTTTATCTCCGCTATTATTCAGAGCATATTGCAGAATTGAATTGTCTTTATTGGTTTTAGCACCATTGTATACTCCAATGATGTTGTTGTTCCAAAATACCAAACCATCGAGGTTATATGCCATTGTAGAATCTGTGTATCCTTTTAAAGGTGTTATTTTTTTTGTTAGAAGATCCAATTGCATTAAACCATGACTATATGTAGCCACGTACAATTTACCTTTTGCATTGTACGTGATCCCATTCGGCCATGCGATCAAAGAATCCCTGACAAACAGGTTTAATTGCTGCCTTAACGGATCAACTTCATAAATGGAAGCATCATATGTATCGGTTATGTATATCTTGCCATCCGGATGAAGGATAAGATCGTTGAGCAGGTGACGTACAGTATCCTTAATTACATACTTTTGTTTTACCGAGCCTGTCTTTATATCAAACGCATGAACGCGGGATATAAACCAATTATCTTGCTTTTGATTTGATACTACCCATAACCATTGTGTTTTTGAATCTATCTTCATTCCGAGCCCCTCGAGAAATTCATCCTGGCCGCTTTTGATGAAATCTTTGTGAAATCCATCATGATCTATAGCAATAATTTTTTTCAAAGCAATGCTGCTTACATAGATCATTCCTTTAGCTGGATTAATAGTGATTCCTTCAGGTATAACCTCTTTTTCAGTGTGTGTAGTGATTACCTTCGCTTTGGATTGCCCTGCAAGGTTCAGAACAATCAGCAGGCCAATGGAACTGAATAAGAATTTTTTCATGTTGCTGGCATTGTTCACGAAAATAGCGTTAGTCCCTGATAACGAATTTACCGGCTGTAAAAAAAGTCTCAGTTTTCAGCTGAAAGGGGGGACGAAATAGTTAAAAAAGCCCGCGGAGTAGGCAGAACTCATTACACACTTATTGCCTGAAATGACACGCTTATTGTTTAAAACGACACGCTTGTTAAGTCATCCCTGCATTTTAAGAAGCAGCTTGTAAATTTGGATCTACCTGTTCACTCCAATCTTATAAAAGACCTGATCTCAAGTATATCCTCTGAATACATTTCAAAAACATTTTAACCATAAATTGCGTTTATGCATAAACATTACCTATTACTTCTTATTGTCACATGTTGCTTTATTAACAAGCTGGCACAGTCACAAACGGTTCCGTTTACATTTGATTTAACCTATGGTTACACAACACCCAATATTTTTAACGGGATTGCATCAGCGGATTTTGATGGGGATGGAAAATCAGATGTAGTCGGCACCAACAGGCTGACCACAACGATCTCTGTTTATAAAAATATAACAAGCAGTACAGTTGTTACCTTTGCGCCGCGGATTGATTTTTCCCTGGGCGGCGTTCCCACTGATATTATTGCCGGCGATGTTGACCATGATGGAAAGCCTGATATTGTAGTAAAAACCAATAATCAGAATGTCATTTCCATCTTCCGAAATACAAGTGTCGCCGGAACCATTTCTTTTGCACAACGCATAGACCTGAACGCTATTACACTTGCCAACAATTATGATTATGGTAAAAGCATGGCATTGGGGAATATAAATGGAGACAGTTTACCGGACATTGTATCGGTAAACAGTTTTTTTCAAACATTTTCCGTATTCAAAAATACCAGCACACCTGGTAATATTTCCTTTGAGCCAAAAACTGATTTCCCTTCCGATACTTATCCCTCAAGCGTTGTAATACAGGATTTTGACAGGGATGGTAAAGAGGATATAACCATAGTGAGCTCAGGCAATTTTTTTGATAACTTCAGAAATACCGGTTCGGGTAATTCCATTGCACTCACTTTTGTACAAAGGGTGTTGGATAACGGCACAATTAAATCGATGATTGCGGGTGATTATGACCAGGATGGAAAACCCGACATCGCCACGGTAAGCTATGGTAATTCAAGGCAGTTAACGGTTTTTAGAAATACCGGCTCTCCCGGCACGCTCACCTTTGCTGCTGGTGTCGTATGGCCATTCACCGGTGTTCCCAATTATTTGCACGACGGCGATTTTGACGGTGATGGAAAAAAAGACCTGGTGGTGATAATCCAAAATTCTCCCGGTATCTTTTCTTTTTATAGAAATATCGGTTCTCCGGGCCTTGTTTCCTTTGCTGCTCCGCAGGATATTACAATTACGTATAGTCCTGTGGCGGCTGTTACCACCGAGCTCAATAATGATGGTAAACCGGATCTTGTTGCCATCGATAATGGCAGCATGGCTTTTTTTGCATTTCGTAATACATGGCATGAACCATTTATTCGATCATTTACTCCTGCAATGACCACGCAGGGCACAAGCGTTACGTTAAAAGGTGTAAACTTTACAGGTGTAACTGAAGTGCGTTTTGGCGGGGTGGCGGCTGCATCTTATGTTGTACACAACGATTCAACTATTGTTGCGGTGGTTGGCCCGGGTGCTACGGGTTCAGTAACCGTTACCAATTCGTTTGGTACCCATTCGAAGCCGGGATTTACGTTTGGTGTAGGCCCTATAGTTTCTTTATTTACACCTACTATAGGTGGTTCAGGAACTATAATGGCTATTAATGGAAAATATTTTACCAATGCATCAGGCGTTGCCATTGGAAATGTACCGGTAGCCTCTTTTTTTGTAATAAATGATTCAACCATTTCAGCTGTTGTAGGTACTGGCGCCACCGGCGATGTTTCGGTTACCACCCCTTTTGGTACTGGTTCAAAGCCGGGATTCGTATTCGGTCCCGTTCCATCAATTACTGCATTTACGCCTACCCAAGGTGAAACGAATACGGTGGTAACTATTACCGGTAAAAATTTCAGTGTGGCCAATGCCGTACATTTTGGTGGCATAGCGGCCGCTTCTTTTACTATTATTAACGATAGCACCATAACGGCGGTTGTTGGCGCTGGTGAATCAGGCATAATAACTGTTTCTTCTGATTTTGGGCTCAGCCAGAAACCGGGGTTTGTATTTGGCCTTATACCCATCATAACGTCCTTCTCGCCCTTATCAGATACGGTTGGCGCTACAGTAACAATCAGGGGAAGGAATTTTAGTGCAATAGCTGGCGATAACATTGTGTTCTTCGGTGCAGTAAAAGCCATTGTTTCAGGGGCAACGGATAGTACGCTTGCTGTTATTGTACCGGCAGGAGCAACCTATCAACCAATGCGCGTAATTACAAATGGACTTACCGCTTATGCCGATCAGCGTTTTTCGATTAAGTTTGCCGGTGCAACCGATAGCCTTACAACAGCAGCCACATTTGGCAACAGAATACTATTAACAGCTGATCATAGCGCCATTGATTTGGGCGGCAGTGATCTGGATGGTGACGGAAAAGCTGACCTGGTAACGATGAACCCAACAGCAGGAACCCTATCTCTATACAGGAATACAAGTACCAGTGGCGCTATTTCATTTGCGCCACCGGAAATTATTGCCAAACCGTCGCCGGCAGGAATGAGTATTGGGGATATTGACAATGATGGCAAACCCGATCTGGTGGTTACCAGCACTACAGGCGCCCCTCTTACTATTTACAGGAATACGGGCAGCCCGGGCATGATCTCATTCGATGGCGGCACTTTCCCCATGTCATTCTCTGACCTGCGTGGCATAGCGATCCGTGACCTGGATTATGATGGAAAACCTGATCTTGTAGTGGACATATTTTTACAGGGAGTAGGCATTTACAGGAACAACAGTGTGCCAGGCGCCATTATTTTTGATTCTACCATATCAGCGTTTAGTACAGGAAGCGGTGGCCCCCGTAGTACTTTGTTAGAAGATATTAACAGGGATGGTAAGGCCGATCTTTGTTTGATAAACAATAACGGGACCCATGACAGCCTGTATGTTTTTGTTAATTCAAGCAGCCCGGGTGCTATTACGTTTGACCCAAGAAAAGGTTTTACTAAGGGCGGCGCCAGTTTTTCAGTTTTAAAAACCGGTGATCT
>DASUVL010000983.1:0-2347 GCA_036379015.1 Niastella sp. | reverse complement strand
ATCCAGGTTGTGGATCAATCTATCCAGCCCGCCGAGATCGTCCTGGTGTACCAGTTTTTCAATCTGCTCAATAAGTTTATTTTTTGCTTCTTCCATAGCGTGACTGATCCCTAATTCCATATCCCGTTCATCTCTGTCAGCACAATGGGTTTGCCATCGGTGATCACAATCGTGTGCTCGTGTTGCGCCATAAAACCGCCCCTGTTACCTACCATCGTCCAACCATCCTGCATGGTGGTGGCAAGGGTAGAGCTGGTGGAAATGAATGTTTCAATGGCTACTACCGAGTTCTTCCTGAAGCGCGTATTATTAAAACGGTCCCGGTAATTTGCAATCTGTTCAGGCTCTTCATGGAGGCTTCTGCCAATACCGTGGCCGGTCAGGTTCCTGATCACCTTATAGCCCCGCTTTTTCGATTCGGTTTCTATCAGGTGACCAATGTCTGCAATGCGCACACCGCCTTTTATATGGTTGATGGCTTTTTGCAGAATAGCCTTGGATGCATCGATCAGTTGCTGGTGGTGATGAATGTCATTACCAAGCACAAACGAGCCGCCATTGTCCGACCAAAACCCATCCAGCTCTGCCGAAACATCTATATTAATAAGGTCGCCTTCTTTAAGGATGGTTTTATGAGAAGGAATGCCGTGGCAAAATTCATTGTTGACACTAATACATGTCCAGCCGGGAAATCCATAAGTTAAATAGGGGGCCGACTTTGCACCAAGCGCATTCAATATCTGTGCGCCATATTCATCCAGCTGTTTGGTGGTCATACCCGGAGTCGCATATTGGGTCATCTCCTTCAGGGTCAGAGCAACGGCTTCGCTGGCTTTTTTCATACCGGCCAGTTCAGATTCTTTAGTTATAGACATAGTTGCGTTGTAGTTATGGATGATTCAAATAGCGGGCACTTCGCTGGTAAAATCATCAATGATCCGGGCAAAGATAAGGAAAGAAAATCCTGCCCCAAAGTAAGTACTGCCGAACCGGATGCTATGCTTAAAATGTCTGATCGGCCATGAAACAATCAATTATTCTATCAGTCGCTGCGCTTTCAACTCCCCCCAAAACGCATCTGGGATATCGATAGTAGCCATATCAATATTACCTTTTACTTTAGCAGCTTTGGTCGTGCTCAGGGCGATACTTGTAACACCCCGCGCCTTAATGCCGAACTGCACGCAGGCATGTGCCGGTTGTATGCCATGTTTGGTGCAGACAGCAAAAAAATCATTTCTCCATTGGAGCAGGTCTTTATCCGTCTCGGTATTGGTGGTTACTAATTTGTAATTGTAGTATTCGCCCCCTGTGAGGAAGCCGCCATTAAAAACAGCAGAATTGATGATCTGTATTTTTCTGTTTTTCAGTTCCTGCATGTATTGCTGCAGCATATGGGGATGTGAATGCAAGGTCATGCTATTGGCGATCATCACCCAATCGAGTGGTACCTGGTCGGTGATCTCCTTTATGATCGTCCAGTCTTTGGCCCCCACTCCTATGGCTTTAACTTTCCCTTTCGCTTTGAGCTCGAACAAGGCGCGGTATGCCTCTACGATATGCTTAAATCTCTTTAACCGGTCGTTTTCGTCTGTTGCTGCAGCCAGGTATTCATCCGGATCGTGTACAGAAACCAGTGATGCATGGTAACCATTCAGTAATTCATTGCCCTGTTCAAAACATTGCAGGATGCCTTCGTAACTGATCCGTTGCTCTGCATCGTATTGTATGTCCTTCCACACCCCGGGCTCAAAGGTAGGTTCGGGGGTAGTAAGCGGAATACGATACCATCCCAGTTTGTTGCTGATAAGCACATCTTCCGGTTTTACCTGAAGTTGTTGCAAACACTTTCCCAATGATTCGAGCGCCAGGCCTGCGCCATACTTTCCAGCCGTATCAAATACCGCCGGTTTTGTTGAATGCTGCACACATTCTTTTACAATGGCGCATTTGTCGGCTTCATCCAATGCTACATAGAGATTACCTAACCCGCTGGTACCAAAGACAACCTTTGGTAAATTGACCTCACTCATGAAAAGTTATTTTTGTTTTTCTTTAGCTGATCTTTAAGGCGATTGCATACTGGAGCGCCGGCCGGTTTTCCGGTGAGCTAAATTATTAGCAAACAAAGTTAACCGCAGCCATATTCCTGCCCTATACTGAATATGACTTTGTTTTATACAAATCCGACTATTTCTGTGTGTTTTGAAGCCGCGAAGTTGCTACTGCTAATCCACCGTTTTGTGATAAGTTGCTTCCAGTCTGGATAACTGCTTATCGTACAAAGTGCGATCAGCAAATGCCTCCGGGTTGTAGGCATCTCCTTTTTTCCGCTTTGTATGCAGAT
>DASUVL010000982.1:0-2132 GCA_036379015.1 Niastella sp. | reverse complement strand
GAATTTGGGGGACAAATAGACCAAAAACGAATATTAAATATTAAATATCCAATATTAAATGTTGAAGTGGGAATACAAAAACGAATATTAAATATTAAATGTTCAATATTAAATGTTGAAGTGGTTTTTACTTCGACATTGGACATTCAATATTCAATATTCAATATT
Source organism: Niastella sp. (assembly GCA_036379015.1). Lineage (GTDB taxonomy): Bacteria > Bacteroidota > Bacteroidia > Chitinophagales > Chitinophagaceae > Niastella. Next base: position 1,964 of record DASUVL010000982.1, on the reverse strand, counting down.
CCTGGTTTAAACCTTAGTCTTTCGGCTTGTTAACAGTAAATTGATTCCTGTAAACGCCCCGGTATTTCTTGATATATTCCGACGGGTTCATCTTAAAGAGCTTATTGAACTGTTCGCGGAAGTATTTGGCGTCTTTGATGCCCACCATAAAGGCCGTTTCGTTCACATTATGATCAGTGGAAACAAACAGCTCGGCCGCTTTTCGCAACCGTATAAAGCGGATAAAAACGTTGACAGACAAACCCGAAATGGATTTCACCTTTCTGAACAGGTTGCTATGGCTCATGCCCATTTCCGCCAATAACGTCTTTACGGTAAAGCTTTCATCTTCAAGATGGCTTTCTACGATCGTAATGCATTTTTCCAGGAATTCCTTGTACTCGGGCGAGATCTTTAAATTGCTTTTATGCAGGGTGATCTCATTATAAAAGTATTTCTGCAGGTTGGTCCTGCTGCGCAACAGACTACTTACCCGGGCAGTCAACAACTGACTGTCAAAAGGTTTGCTGATATAATCATCCGCACCCTCTTCTATGCCCTGTAATTTCAACTCATCCGACGTGCTTCCTGTTAACAGGATAACCGGGATATGACTGGTTGTTTCATGTTCCTTTATGCGTTTACACAATTCTATTCCACTAATGGCTTTCATATGAATATCGGAAATAATACAATCCGGGAGGTATTGCTGCGCCATCTCCAATCCCACTTCGCCTGATTCCGCCGGCAATACGATGTAGCTGCTGGCAAAAAGCTGGGCCAGGTATAATCGGATCGGTTCGTCGTCTTCAATGATCAACAATGTTTTTTTCTCCGTCACTACATCGGTGGCTGGTACGCTCTCTTCCTGCACGGGCGATTCCAGCACGGCAGTATCTTCTCTTAGTTCAGATGCAAAGGCAGGCCCGGCGGCTTCTTCGGTTATATGTACGTCCTGGCCAAAATGTGCTTTCCCTTTTAAAAAATGGAGGGTAAACAAGGTGCCTTTTCCTTCTTCACTGCGGTAAGCGATGGTCCCCTTGTGTTCATCGGTAAAATGTTTTACCAAAAACAATCCAATGCCAAAGCCCGGCTTACGGCTCGTTAACACCCGGTCGGGCTGATAAAATTTTTCAAACAGTTTTTCGCCCACAGCTGCGGGAATGCCTGCGCCTGTATCTTCTACTTCTATAATAATATTGTCAGGCGCATCTTTTAATCGCAGCGTGATATTCCCTTCGGCTTCCGTATACTTGATCGCATTGGAAAGCAGGTTATACAAAATGATCTCCAGCTTCTGCCGGTCGGCATACAACTCCATGTGCTCATCGGCACATTCAAAGGTGTAATTGATGTGCCGGGCTTTTGCAGGATGCAGAAAACACAGGTACACTTCCCGGGCCAGACTGCATACATCTAACTTAGCCGGATGAATTTTGTCAAAATCACTTTCTGCTTTTCTGAATAATAAAAGCTGGTCAACCAGGCTGAGCATCCGGTGCGCATTCCGGTATACGATGGTCAATTCATTTTCCAGGTGCGGCTGTTCTATTTCTTTTTTCTTCAACAGGTCCCTGATGGGATTGATGATCAACGTAAGCGGGGTTCGAAATTCATGCGAGATGTTGGTGAAGAAGGAGATCTTTTTTTCATTGATCTCTTTTTCCTTTTCATTCACAATGCGCTCTTTTTCCAATTCTGCGTGCTCGCGTTCCCGCTCTGCCCGTTCCCGCGCCAGTTCCGCTTCGCCTCTTTCCCTTTCCGCCCGTTCATTGGCCGTATTCAAATTGGCGATGGCCACTTCGTATTTTAACCGCGTTTGTTTGGTACGATACTTTTGATAAGAATAAACCAAGCCTGTTGCAACAGCGGCATACAATAAATACGCCCATACCGACCGGTACCAGGGCGGCAACACCACAATTTGCATGGTCAATTCCCCGGTGCTCCACACACCACCGGCATTGGTACTTTTGATGCGTAAC
>DASUVL010000981.1:0-5390 GCA_036379015.1 Niastella sp. | reverse complement strand
ATCATAATAAACAACAAATGACCCGGTGCCCAAATTACAGGCCAACCCCTCATTACGACCGTTTAAAGCCCTTGCAGCAGACAGCATATCGTCGTTAATGGCAACTGTGGCCCCTTTAAAAACAGTTTCCAGGGCTTTCTTTACCATACTTACATTACCGGGGTTGCGCATTCCGGTACCGTAATAGTGAACCTGTTCAATAATGGTTGCTTCCGGCAGATTGGGTAGTAATTCCTGCTGCAATAAGGCAACCGTTTTTTCTTCATTTAAAAAATAAGGACTGATGCCCTGTGTAAAAACCGTTTTGGTACGCTCTTTCGATTCTGCCAAAAACCATTCACATTTTGTTGCACCACTATCTGCCAGCAGTATAGCCATATATTATAACCATTTAGTCGAGTAATTCCAAACCCTTGTTACAGGCTCATTTAACACATAGACATCCTGCGAAGGTAAGACGCATAGCTGAAAGAACCATGCTGAAAGAGAGGCATATACCTTGCATAAACACGCAATCAACCTGTATTCACGACACCTCTGTATACCCCTTATTTGTTTGAAGTGCCGGAAGAATGCGGCTCTGTAACCATTCAAAACAAAAAAACGTTACTTGCAAATTAATTATGAACTTCGCCCAAAAATTAAGGATTTCTATCCCATGAGGTACTGTTTCTTTGCTGCTCCGGCAAATTCACTCACAGGCTCAGATTGGATAGCGATCAAAACAGCCGGTCAACAATATTGTCGCTTAACACATATAACTGCACGTTATTGTAAAGACAGCCGGTAATAATATTGTTGCATTAACATAATTATAAGAGACAAACGCAATTGTAAATAAAACCGTATATGGTAAGGCTTGTTAATTTAACCAGCCAGCCATCTGGCCTTATTAAAACAAACTATACAATTTCAGATGAAAAGACTTCAAGTATGGATGCCACTGTTATTTTCTCTAGTATTGATCGCAGGCATGTTCATTGGTTCGGCATTAAGGCAGAATGTACCCGGTTCGCGCGGCATTTTTAACAGTGGCAAACGTTCGGTTTTACAGGAAGTGATGGACCTGGTTAATTTGAAATATGTTGATAAGGTAAATACCGATACCCTGACCGAAGACGCCATACAAGCCATGCTGGCTCACCTTGACCCGCATTCAGTTTTTATTCCAGCCACTAACGTTGAAGAAATAAACGAAGACCTGCAGGGAAACTTTGAAGGCATCGGTGTAGAATTCTTTATTATTGACGATACCGTACATGTTACCAATGTACTTTCAGGTGGTCCCAGTGATAAGGCCGGTTTACGGGTAGGCGACAAATTTTTAAAAGTAGGCGACTCCGTAGTGGCAGGCAAAACCATCAACGGCGATAAAATAAAGAACTTTTTACGCGGCGTTGGCGGCAGCAAAGTACAGGTTACCGTGCTGCGCAACGGCAAACAGATACAAACCGCCATTACCCGCGGTACTATTCCCCTGTACTCGGTAGATGCCTCTTATATGATCGATACCGCTACCGGGTACATACACCTGAATAAGTTTTCCGGCACTACATACGAAGAATTTATGAAGGCCATGGAAGACCTGCAGGCAAAAGGTATGAAAAAGCTCATCTTCGATCTGCGGGGTAACGGCGGCGGTATATTATCAGAAGCAACAGACATTGTTGATGAATTTTTAACTGATGACCGGTTAATCGTATATACCCAGGGCAATAAACAGGACAAAATAGAATACCATAGTAAACGACCCGGTTTATTTGAAAAAGGCAAACTGGTGCTGCTGGTTGATGAAAGCTCTGCTTCAGCCAGCGAGGTAGTAGCAGGCGCCCTGCAGGACTGGGACCGGGCTACTATTATTGGCCGTCGTACTTTTGGCAAAGGTTTGGTTCAGGAACAATATGATCTCACTGATGGTTCAGCGTTGCGCTTAACCGTTGCCCGTTATTATACGCCCATAGGCCGTAATATTCAAAAACCATACAACAAAGGCCGGGATGCCTATAATGACGAACTGGCCGAACGCTATGAGAATGGGGAGCTGGTAAATGGCGATACTGTTACCAAACATACCGGACCTGCTTTTAAAACGAAAAGCGGTAGGATCGTGTATGGCGGCGGCGGTATTACCCCCGATGTCTTTATTCCATTTGATACAGCTACTTTCTCCAGCAACGTGTATGTATTATTCGATAATCAGCTGTTCAGCAAATTCATTTATATCTATTATCAGCAAAACAAAGTGTACTTCGACCAGTTTAAAAACCCGGCTGATTTTACCCATCGTTTTACCGACACCCGCACTGCCTGGAACAGCCTGGTCAGTTATGCCTCGAAAAATGATATCAATGTTCAGAACATTCCTGACCGCGATAAACTGGAAATAGAAAAACGTATCAAAACCTGGCTGGCCCGGCAGATCTGGCGTATGGAAGGTTATTATGAAGTAAGCAATTCCGATGATGCGGCTATCAATAAGGCGATGGCGGAAATGAAAACCCCCTAACCCCCTGAAGGGGGAATTAAAAATAAAAAAATGGTGAGTTTCGCTATTAATAGCAAACTCACCATTTTTTATTTACTTCTTCGTATAGGGGGCCGCGGTTTTAGGGGTATTTCTCCCCCTTTAGGGGTTAGGGGGCTTTATCCAGCAATTCTTTCTTCTCAACACGGTAAGAGGCAATTAAACCCATTCCACCGCCCATGGCGATAAATGCAAACCACAACGCCGGATTTTCATAATCATGCAGTATGTATTGAGTAATAAAATAAGACAATGCCAAACCAACGCCCGCGCCAAACAACAGCAAGCCCCATTTTAAATTGGTATAAGGCGCCGGCCGGTTGACCTTCTCTCTGGGGTTATAGCCTTTTTCAAGCATGGCCAGATTTTCGCGTTTTTGCAAATACACAATACCAAAAACCAACGCAAATAAGGAAAGGGGTATCGTTACAGCTACTAACATCTCTGTTGCGTGCATACTACTTAAATTTTTTATTGTTTACACATTTGGGTCTGTTTACGTATCGGACTAATCCTGTTCAGCCCGGTTTACAGCTTTGAACAGATTTATAAAGTACCGGTACATCCAATATGACTACGCCTCCTGCCGGCTGGTTACAGCCTACCCGGTCAAATTCTTTCAAAAGTGAACAGGCAAGTATCAAAACCGGACACTGGTGAACTTTTTAATCTGAATAAACAACTGATAATCAGGCGCACAGAATTGCGGCACAGGGCTGGAATATAAAAACACGCTTCCGTTTACAGGCTCACGCCTGCAAAAACAAAGCGTTTAGTTGAGTTAACTTATAAGTATAGCCATGATTTTTCCTGATAACTGTTAAACCTTATTCCTTTTTCTGTAACCTGATTACTTCCTACATCGTCATACTATTATATAATGCAAACCGGACCGGGTGATAATGAGATCATAAACAGGGTGCTGCGAGGCGAGCAGGCACTATACGCCGAATTGGTAAAACGATATCAATCATTCGTTTTTACCATAGTCCTGCGATATACCCATAACCGGGAAGATGCCGAAGAGATTGCCCAGGACGTATTTGTGAAAGCTTATCGCAGCCTGGCCGATTTCAGGGGCGAATCAAAATTCAGCACCTGGTTGTATACTATTGTAACCACCACCTGCATTACTTTTTTACGCAAGAAAAAGTTGCCCATCCATTCGCTGGACAATGAACAGGTATTTGAAGTGGCAGACAATCAGAATTCTTCTTTCAGAGCGAACCAGGTAGAGCAGAAATCGAAAGTGCAGGTCATTAATGAAGCGATCAAGTTACTGAGTGTTGATGATGCCCGGATAATCACGTTATTTTACCAGGCCGAACAAAGCCTGGAAGAAATTGGGCGTATTACAGGAGTTGATCCCAATACGGCTAAAGTTAAACTACACCGTGCCCGCCAACGACTTAAAGAAAAGATGGAAAAACATTTTACTGAAGAAGTGAAGGATATGATTGGATAGCGTAAAAGGTTGATACACTTTAAACAATTCAAAAATGAACAGGCAACAAAATATGGAAGAACGTTTATGGGAGTATGTAGATGGCGCCGGCAGTGCAGAGGACCGCTTGTTTATTGAACAACTGATTGCCACCAACCAGGAATGGAAAACCAAATACCAGGAATTGCTCGAACTGCAAGACCTCATGACACATCACCTGGAGCTGGATGAACCTTCTATGCGATTTACGCAAAACATCATGGAAGCGATCAGTAAAGAGCATATTACACCTGCAACCAAATCGTATATCAATAAACGGATAATCTGGGGTATCGCCGGCTTTTTTATGATCAGCATTATTGGCTTACTAATAGCTGGTATAGCACAGGTGAACTGGTCAGCAGGCACTGACAATTCTTTATTAAACCTCAATAAGATTAACTTCGATAAAATTGATATAAGCAAATTCTTCAATAATACATATACCACCATTTTTATGATGATCAATGTGGTGCTGGGATTAATGCTGCTGGATATGTATTTGAGAGGGCCGAGCCGTAGGCCCGAAGTAGGAAGTAAGAAGTAAGAAGAACCCGATAATGGTAATTAATAACAATCGGTAACTGATAATTCAGGAAATAAAAAATGGTGAGTTGCTATTGACAGCTACTCACCATTTCCGTTTTATTGTATTTCCTACTTCCTACCACTTACTTCATATTCTTTATTCACGATTTGTCTTACAAAACACAATCTTAGTCATTAAATTTTTTCTTTAGTTCAGCCAGCTTCGCCTGGAAGGGATTCAATGGCTCGGGTTTCTTGGGCTGACTTTTTCCGCCACCGCCACCGGCTGGTTTGCGATCGGTATTGCCAGTGCGTTTTTCGCCGCCGCTGCTGCCGCCGCCTTTTTGCTGATCTTTCATCGTTAATGAAATTCGTTTGCGGGGAACATCCACATCCGACACAGTAACCATTACTTTTTGATTCAGTTTCACCACCTCATTGGGGTCAGAAATAAAGGTATTGCTCAATTGAGAAATATGCACCAACCCATCCTGTTTAACACCAATGTCTACAAACACTCCGAAGGCTGTGATGTTAGTAATAATGCCCGGTACGGTCATGCCAGGTTTTACATCTTCAATGGCTTTGATGGTATCATCGAAGCGGAATTCCTCGATCTGTGCACGCGGGTCACGTCCTGGTTTTTCCAGTTCTTTTAAAATATCGTCAATGGTGAATTCACCAATAGCTTCTGTAATGTATTGCTTCTTGTTGATCTTCTTGCGCAACTCGTTCTTTTTGACCAGGTCTTCCAAGGAAGCCTGCAGGTCTTTTGCCATAGACTCAACCACATGGTAGCTCTCAGGATGCACGGAAGAATTATCCAGCGGATTTTCAGCACCGGGAATGCGTAAG
>DASUVL010000980.1:0-3247 GCA_036379015.1 Niastella sp. | reverse complement strand
TAATTGAAATACAGAATGCAAAATGCAGAACGTAGAACGCGAAACGCAAAAAGAAAAAAAATGAATTTAAACTTTGTATTTACCCCCTTTAGGGGGTTGGGGGTATTGATAATTGCGGCATTACCACAAATTGGATTTTCTCAATCGGCCTACTGGCAACAAGAGGTGAATTACAACATTCAGGTAGCGTTGAACGATAAACAGCATAGTTTAAAAGGCGATCTGTCGGTAGAATATATCAATAACTCACCTGACACACTTACCTATATTTGGTTTCATTTATGGCCCAATGCGTATAAGAACAAAAACACGGCGCTGGCCAAACAACTGGCTGCTGATAATTCAGGTGAGAAAAAAGCAACGACCACCGAGCCCGGCTTTATCGACAGCCTGCGGTTTGCGGTAAACGGACAAACCATCTCTACTGAAAGCGATACAGGCAATATTGATATGATAAAGCTGGTATTGCAACAACCCCTGTTACCGGGTAAGCAGATCACCATTGCCACTCCGTTCTTTGTAAAACTGCCTAATTATTATTCCCGGTCGGGTTACAACGGGCAGCAGTTTATGGTGTGCCAGTGGTATCCCAAACCCGCTGTGTACGACCGTACCGGCTGGCATGCATTCCCTTACCTTGACCAGGGCGAATTTTATAGTGAGTACGGTAGTTTTAAAGTGAAAATTACTGTGCCGGCCGAGTATGTGGTTGGCGCCACCGGAACCTTGCAAACACAACCCGAGCTGAATAAATACAAACAAATAGGTATTGAAAATAACAAGGGGAGCAAAGTTGTTCCTTACAAAACAACCATCCCCGGTAAATTAAAAACCCTGCAATACTTCGGCGACCATATTCATGATTTTGCCTGGTTTGCCGGTAAAGATTATGTTATCCGGTACGATACCCTGCAACTGACGGAACGTGACACCGTGAATGTATTTTCATACGGGCAGTCATCGGGAAACAAGACCTGGAAAAACAGCACCAGCTATATAAAAGATGCGGTTCGTCATTATTCAAAATGGATTGGTCAATATCCGTACCCGGTAGTTCAGGCAGTAGAAGGACCAAGCAATTTGTCATCGGGCGGTATGGAATATCCAATGATCACTCTAATAACCAGTCCGAACGCGAAAGAAGAAGAGATGGATGCGGTGATCACACACGAAGTAGGTCATAACTGGTTTTATGGCATCCTGGGAAGTAACGAGCGGGATCATCCCTGGATGGATGAAGGCATAAACACGTATTTCCAGTTCAGGTACGAAGCCGAAAAATACAGAACCAACAGCCTGTTTGGTTCCATGATACCCAAAGATGTAAAAGAGTTGTCTGAAAAGGATTTTCAGGCAAGGATCTATGAAGTGCTCAATTCACTGCCGGCGCGGCAACCGATCAATACCGTTTCAACCGGGTTTACCAATAAAGATGAGTATGGCATCGTTAGTTATGTGAAAACGGCTGTGTGGTTATATATTTTAGAAACGGAACTGGGCCGCGATGTGCTGGATAAGGGGTTGCAGGCATATTTTACAGATTGGCAGTTCCGGCATCCTTCTCCTGAAGATTTCAAAAAGGAATTGGAAAAAGTTAGTGGCAAGAACCTCGATACGTTCTTTGCCATGCTGGACAAGGAAGGGAAGTTGAAATAATGTGCTGATGTGATAATGTGCTAATTTGCTAATGGAAAGGCAAAAAGGCAACGAGGGAATACAGAAGTAAGAAGTAGGAGGTAAGAAGAATTCGAAGTTGCCGTTTCACGTTTGCCGATTCACGTTTGCCGATTCACGATTGACGATTCCCGATTGCCGTTTCACGATTTACGATTGACCATTCACCATTGACCATTCACGACTTTTCACCATGAAAAAGCTTTACCTTCTAATACTCATTGCGGTTGTCCGGTTTCAGGCTATTGGCCAGTCCCCATACTGGCAACAGGAAGTACATTATACCATTGATGTATCCCTGAATGATACCGAACATACTCTGGAAGGTTTTTTAAAGTTGCGCTATATAAATCATTCACCAGATACCCTGACATTCATCTGGTTTCATTTATGGCCGAATGCGTTTAAGAATGATAAGACCGCTTTCAGCGAGCAAACCCTGCAAAACGGTAAGACCGATTTTTATTTTTCTCCCCGCGAAAAAAGAGGTTATATCAACCGGCTCGATTTTAGGGTAGGTAATAACACCATTAAAACAGAAGATCATCCGCAACACATTGATATTATAAAAGTATACCTGCCGGCTCCTCTGCTGCCTAATCAGGAAACAGAAATAACCACGCCGTTCCATGTACAGTTACCAGCTAATTTTTCGCGTGGCGGGCATACCAAACATTCTTATCAAATAACACAATGGTATCCCAAACCGGCCGTGTATGATCGTACAGGCTGGCATCCGATGCCATATTTGGACCAGGGTGAATTTTACGGTGAATTTGGCAGTTTTGATGTACGCATTACCGTTCCCGACCAATATGTTGTGGCTGCTACCGGTGACCTGCAGAATGAAGAAGAGAAACAGTGGCTGAAAACGAAGTCGGAAGTCGGAAGTCGGAAGTCAGAAGTCGGAGGTCAGAAGAAGGAAGAAGGAAAAAAGAAGATGCCGGTAAAGAAGAAACCTGTTGCTCATAAAAAGCCGGTTGCCCGTAAACCTGTTTCAACAGCAAAGAAGAAAACGCCGGTGAAAGGCAGGCCCGCAGAAGAGTTCGCAGATAAACCGGTAACTCCCAAAAGACCACAACAAACCTTTAAGACGCTTCAGTACAAACAAAACAACGTACACGATTTTGCCTGGTTTGCCGATTCTGCCTTTATAGTAAAGCAGGATACCATTCAATTGTCATCGGGCAGGGTAGTGCAGGCCATGAGTTTTTACCGGTCTTATAAAAGTAAATCATGGAGCAATAGCATTCAATATATAAAAGATGCCGTGCATTTCAGGTCGAAAGTTATTGGCGAGTATCCCTATAATATAGTAAGCGTGGTAGAGGCCAAAATGGGTTTTGAAGGCGGTATGGAATATCCCACGATCACCAGCATATCCCCGGGGATGGATGAAAAAGCGCTGGACATGACCATTGAACATGAAATAGGTCATAACTGGTTTTATGGCATATTGGGAAGCAATGAAAGAAAATATCCCTGGCTGGATGAAGGACTAAATACCTATTATGATAACCGTTACAGCCAGTGGAAATATGGAAATAAGGGAGAAATAAATATCGGTGCAGCC
>DASUVL010000979.1:0-10724 GCA_036379015.1 Niastella sp. | reverse complement strand
AAATGGTATATAAAAGTATCTCGTCCGAATCGGGGTGGGACGGGTCCGTAGCTGGCAGGCAACAGGATGCCGGAACTTATGTATGGATGGCCCGCGGAACAGATTATACAGGTAAATTAGTAATGCGAAGAGGAACCGCGGTTTTGTTACGATGAACCCAAAGGGGCGTGAAACGTGAGATGTGAAACGGCAAAGAGTTTCCGCTAGTTGATCAACCTTACCAATGCCAACTCACCAAAAATGTTAAGCAATATGTAAGGAAACCTCCCTGAAACCTGTAACTCCAACTGTTGGGGCATACAGCTGTATTTTGCTTATTTTCGCTCCCAAATTGTTCCCCGTTCATGAAAACAGTACTGATCACCGGCGCCACATCGGGTTTTGGAAAAGCGATGGCTGAAAAATTTGCATCCCATAATTATAATGTAATTATTACGGGCCGCCGGGCCGATCGCCTCAACGATCTCGCAACACAATTAATGTCAACCTATAAAGTACAGGTACATTCCCTGGTATTTGATGTGCGCGATCGTGAAGCCGTTTTCACCGCTATTGAACAACTACCGTCTGCTTTTAACCAAATCGATATCCTCATTAATAATGCCGGGTTGGCGCTGGGCCGTGATTACTTTGAAGATGCTGACACAGCCGATTGGGAAATCATGATCGATACCAATGTAAAAGGCGTGATGTATGTAACAAAAGCAGTTTTGCCCGGTATGATCGAAAGAAAACAGGGTCATATCATAAATATGGGTTCTATTGCCGGAAAGGAAGTATATGAAAGAGGGAACGGCTATTGCGCATCAAAATATGCCCTCGATGCATTGTCACAATCCATGCGCGTTGATCTGCTGCGCCATAAAATAAAAGTCACCGCCATACACCCAGGCGCTGCGGAAACCGAATTTTCGATGGTGCGGTTTAAAGGTGATGCGGCGGCCGCCGATAAAATGTATGAGGGATACCAGCCGCTCACTGCTGCCGACGTGGCCGATGTGGTATTTTATACTGCCAGTTTACCTGCGCATGTTTGTATCAACGACCTGGTGTTAACCTGCCTGGCCCAGGCGAATTCTTATTATCTGCACCGGTAATTTTTCCACACTAATTTTCTATTCTTCTGCTAGTAGTTTTTACATACTAGGGGTATACTCTAATGGGAATTTTAACCCCCTGATATCCCTGATACATATTACATTTAGAATATGTGAAATTTTCGTCAAACCATTTGCATGTGACGGCAATTTGCGTAATTTTATACTCGCACTATTTCCAAAATCCTGCTTAAAAGCCAATTTCTATGTGTAAATCCCTATGCACATGCTTATTAGCATGTATTTCCTTACTATTTACCCCTTCTTTGCGGGCTCAAAATGATGTGATCAAGCTTCAAAGTTGTGAAGGCAATCCTTATCAGCAAACTATTGACAGTATTAAAAAAGCCAGTGTTGAACAGGGATATGTACTATTGCGTGAAGCGTCTGTTCAAATGGAAAGCGAGTATGAAATGCCGGTAGTTTTACCTATGCAGGCCGGTACCAATTATCAATTTATTTTTATCGGTGACCCTACCTCGAAGTTGTATGAGGTGCGGATGTATGACTGGAATGAACGCCAGGTTATATATAAAAGGAACCAGTGGGGAGATGTGGATGGTAATATTATCAGCTACTCCTACGTTCCCCAGTTTAGTGAATATCATATGATAAAACCGGTACAGGTTAATAAGAAGAAAAAGAATTTGTGCGGTTACGTTATGCTGATGAAAAAACCGGAACCTACGGCGAGGAAATAATTTGAAGGCACAACGCGGAACACCAAACGCACAACGCTTAACACAAAAGACTAAAATATTAAAGGTGGGTCATCCTTCATTGGATGGCTCACCTTTTTTGTTGGCTTAGATGGATTGATCAACAATAAAGCCATCAATAAAAAAAGCGTCCCAAATAACCGGGACGCTTTTTTTATGACTTTATGTTTTTGCTTATTGTGCCAACGAGATCCTGATCTGTCTCCCGGCCCGGGTAGTTGTAATGGGCGGCGAGGTTGATATCTTCGGTTCAACCCGTCGTTGTTCAAAATATAATTTCAAATTAACCCGGTTGCTGATCACATAATCTACGGTGGGGTTAATGGTGATTACTTTTTGTCCGTTGGTAGGCAGGGCCTGCGTTTGATCTAACCGGCTGTTAGCCGTTATATCGTCGCGCAACCCTACATCGAGTCTGAAGCTGGCATCATTCTGCAGCGGTTTGCCTTTAATCTTGATCCACGAGAAAGCACCTCGTTTTCTATACCCTGCGCCAATGGTAAACTCGGTTGACCGCGATTCGCTGAGCTGGAAGTCGATCAAACTCAAACTAACCGTTCTTGATTTTTTATATTCAAAACGGGCTGTGAGCTGATTGGTGAACTGCATATCAATATCGATCAATGGTACAAACTGTTCACTGATTGAGATATTGGGCACCAGGAAGTATGGAATAAAGTTACCTGTCAGCGTATCTATAAACAACGGATAACCTATGGTGTCGCGGTACAAGACAGCTGAAGTAAAATTGTTCATGCTCAGCGTACCGGTATACCCGTGCGTAATGGTAAAGTTGGTAAATATTTTTTCCATGCCTTTTATGCGGGTTAAACCATTATAGGTAAGCCGCCAGTTAGGCCTTGGCAAAATGCCCGAGAACGGATTGGAACGAATGTTTGGATTATCCCGTTTTATCAGTGGTACCGATGACGGGCTTTTACCGGTATAGGCTGCTATAAAGGAAGGTATTAATACATCCTGTGCATAACGGCCATACCCTGTATAATACCCATCGCTGGTAATCTGATCGTTAGGATTGAGGCTTTGCCATTTGGGGTTTTGTTCGGCCAGCCGTTGCGATAATTGTATGCGGTAATCCTGAAATTTCTGGAAGGTGGTTGTTACCTCGTTTGGCTTAACCGGCGTGAACATAGTACTTAACGCAATATAACTTACACTGAAGCTACCGGAAGTGTATGGGTTCAACCGGGCAAAATTGAGGCCGGTGCCGCTGGTGTCTTTATACAGCTCACTGTACATTTTACCAAACGTTTTATCAAACGTTAAGTCAATAGTAAGGTCCCGTATCGGCATAAGTGTAGCCGTAATATTCAGCCGTTGCTGGTAATCCTGCCGGTTCTGGTAATTGAAATTGGAATCCGGTGTTAGCCAGCCTTTGGCCGCCATCATATTTACAAAGTTGGTATCGGGCTGACGGCCGAAAATAAATCCAAGACCCGGCGCCATTGATTTAAAGTTCATACCCAGTGCGCGTGTACTGTCTGTGTAGCCATAAATGGTAGTCGTGGCATTTTCTGAGTATTGAATGTTCACCCGTTTTAATGAAGTGAGAATGCGCCCTGCAAATTTTACTCCGCTGTTTAATTCAAGAGGTGCATTCCTGTCGCGTTTCTTCTTTTTGCCGGTTGAATCGGTTTTATTACCGGCTCCGGGAATCGGTGGTCCGGGTGGTGCAGGCGGCGCGTCTTCATCAAAGGCCCGCAATAACCTCGATTTGGCGTACAGCCGTGTAAAGTCCAGTTCGGCTGTGAGGTTTTTTTGCTGGGAGTTCGACAACGTATTGCCCAATTCCCTGGCCAGTAATGATGCGGCTAACCAATCGAACGTAGCGGTATAACCTGCCCGAACGGTTGTCCAGTCGAGGAACGGCAGTTTGCTGGTTGGCAGTGTGTACGAAACAGTCGCTTTATGATTGTACTGAATGGTACGACCGCCTTTCCAGAAGTTATGCCACATGCGTTTTTTCTCTGCTTCATCCAGCCTTCCACTGTCTTCATCTACCCATGACCGGTTCAATGCAGTGAAATCAAGGTTCAGCGAACGGGTAAAATCCCAACGCAAATTATAAGTACGGTCAAACGTGAAGTACTTGTCATATGTTTCGGGGATCAGGTTTTTGGGTGTACCAACGCTGCGGGGCCGGTAGGTTCCAAACTGGCGGTTAACATCTGCCCTGAACCCGAGCAAGGTTGGCATAGGGTTGATGTTGATATCTTTGAGCGCAGCTACCCAGGGCGATCTTGTTTTTATGATCCCTTTCACGGGTTCCCAGTATTTGGGGGTCGACGTATAATTATAACCCACCCCGGCGCGGTGACGAACCACTTCATTGCTTTCGATCAGTGGGTTGTGTTGTTCTTCTTTATAATAGGAATAGCTTAGATCGAAGTTTTCAATGCTCCAGATCTGTTGCTTTTTACCATTGACATTGTTCTTTTTTACGTTGGTGAAGTTGACCGTTTTAATGGTTTTTACGTCAACGGCATCATTGCGAATGGAATCTTTAGCACTGCCCGATGCAGCGTTGAGTTTGTCTTTCAGTTTTATATCCAGGTCGTACGGGTCATATTCGGGAGTAGTTACCGTTTTTGAATAACTGGCATACACCGGAATAGAGATCCCTGCCTTGGCCGGTAACAGTTTACCCAATTCCAGGTTGGTAGCGATATCCAATTGGGTAAAGCTTTCGCGCGAGCGTTCGTTCACCCGTTGTTCAAGCGTACCCCAACCGGTACTTCTGGCGCTACCGGAAATGTACAGGGTTCCCAAATCGGACAGCTTGATATCTACACGGCCGGTGGCCGCCCAGGCGCCATGCTCATCTAATCCGGAAAGCCTGAGCTCGTTAAACCATATTTCTGTACAGGCTTCGGGACGATTAACGTTTTGCACACCTATAAAAAATGTCCGTAATTCACCCAGGTTAGGATTACCCAGGATCGCAAACTGCTTTCCATCTCCATCTGTTTGCTGGAAATATTGAAAAGTGTTACCACTGTTGTTACGTGCCACTTTTAATGCTGTCAAACGGTCGAGCGACAGGTCAAGGGCGTTATTGTTAGGCCATATCAATTCATCATCGGTGGTTCCCCAGGGGGTCATTTCCAGCGGGATCTTTATTTCATAAAAGTTACTGATGAGGTCATTGCCCAGGCGAATGACCGCATATAGGTCCCCATTTCTTATATCACCTGTGCTTTTAACTGACTCGGCATGCACATACATCTGTAACTGTTTGTACTGACGCAGATCGAGGTTCATGGTTTTGAAAACACCTCTTGCATCGCCCTGGGCCAGGTTACAAACCTGCATGCTTAGTGATTGTTCATTCTGCAACAGGTTTACGTTGTTGTTGCTTAATTGTTGCTGACGAATTACACCCGGCGGCGTTTTATAGTTAACCGGGTACCGCGAACTGTTCTCCTCTACATTTACGGCCAGTTGTTTTACTGTTGTGGGAGTAGGAGTTGGAATAGGTTTGTATTGGTTGCTCGTATCCAGCAGGTAGTTGAACTGACGCCATTGGTTACGTACCAGCTCCAGTTTGGCAAACCGTAACACCACTGAATCCTCAAAACCGGTGAGGTACATACGAATAAAGCGGATTGACTTAAAGTCGGGAATGTTACCTACTTTTTGTTGGTATTCTTTAATGGGAATGCGGAACAGGTACCAGGTTTCTGGAGCGCTGCCGCTGGGCCTAACTTCTATACTGTCGGTAATGAAATTAGTACCTACCCTAAAATTGGTTTTCTTTAGATCTACCCGGTATTGAAAATATTCTTCCAGTTCATTCAGCGTATTATCGCGGTTGAACTCTTCCTGGTCGGGGTATAAAGTAAAGGCGCTTACATATTTGTCGCCACTGCCGGCAACAGGTGAGTTGCCTTGTGGGTTGTTGATGTTCTTATAACGGATAAGGATACCATCGTTTGCACCGAATGCCGCATTGCGGTAGTTGATGTAGTCATCGCTGGAAGGATCCGTCGATGCACTTTGATAAGCGCCGGAACCAATGGTTTGCAACTGGCCCAGGTAAGCCTGGAACTTTTGTTGCTCACCCTCATCAACCAAACCATCAAAACCGGCATCCTGCAAAGGTCTATCTGATGGGTCGTTACTGAATGCCTGGGTTACCTGGATGGGATTGGCCGGAACTTTCCCCCAACGGGTAGCTGTATCTTCACGGGCTGTGGTAACTGCACCGCTGATACCATTTTCAAAAAAGCGTTTACCATCTTTCAACACATCTTCTGAAATATTACCGAGGTTGAAATACAGTTCACCACCGGTACTGGCCGGATTCAGAATATATGGGTCCTGCATCCAGAATTCAATGAACTCTACGTTGCCGGTTTCAAAGTCAACCTGGTCAATACCGCGCATGATACCACCCCAACGTTTTTGAGGGTTTAATAACCGGCCACTCGGGTCAATACTTCCTCCACGTGAATCGTAGTTATAAGGACCTCTTTCGGTAGGGTAGTAGGCCATATCGAAAGTTACCAGGCTCCCCTGGCCAAGGTCGGGTGTACGTTGCGGGAAGATATCTTTTACGTTTACTGAACGTACACGGGGATCCTTCAGCAGTTCTTTATTAATGGGGTTATCGGCACTCGACCTGTCCTGCAGTACCGGTTCAATGTTATACCAGGCCAGTTTGGCGCGGTTGTAACCATACTCTAATGTATCCCTTTTGTCGGCTTCGGGGAACAGTCCATTACCAGCCGGGGTAGAAGCAAGTCCCCAGCTTACCAGCGGGAAACGCAGGTCAATGGCATTGCGTGATCCTTCAAAGTCATCGATGAACACCTGGCTGGCGCTGCCTTTACCAATTTGCGGGGGGTGACCCGGTTTCAGGTAAGCGGCTTCTCCATACGCCGTAATGGAACTCATTTCCGTGGTGTGATAGAACGGCAGTTTATCTAACCACCGCGTGAGGCGGGGAAACTGGGTGCTGTAATTGAAGTCCACGCCGTACATGGTGTTACGAATGGGATCTTCATTGTAGCTTGTTTTGGTAAAGAAGGGACGTTCACCCAATCGAACCAAAGAAGCGCCTATTGTTAGTTGTTCTTTAGCAGTTTGCTTGGCCATATAGTCAAGCCGGATGCCCATAAAGTTGCGTTGCTGAATCCCATAACCGGCATTGTTCTCAAACTGCACATTCACCGGTAAGCCGGCGTTCAGAATGGCCTGGTTAATGATCTTTACCGTACCCAGGTTATAATCTACCACATAATCCACGTTCTCCGTAAGTATCTGTCCGCCCGCCGATACGCTCACCGAACCCTGGGGTACATTGAAGGCGCCCAGCGAGATCTCGGAAGTGCTTTGACCTTTGGCATACCCGCTGATAACGTACCGGTCGAGGTTGGCGAAAGTTTTAGCTATTTCTTTGATCGTATCATATAACGGGTAGTAAACGTATTTATCTTTCAGATCCTGCGGGCTACCCTGGAAGTTCACCGAATCGAGGTCACGACCGAAGGGCTCCAGGAAGGGGAAGATGATCCTTGCCTGCTGCGACAAAATGGTAAAGCCTTCCAGGTAATCAAATACCCCATCGGGTAAAGGATCATTCCGGGCATTTAACCGGTCAAGGTTCAATAGGGTGATCAGGGGTACACCGGGTCTATTACCTTCCGGTAAAAAGCGCTTCTGGCCTAAACTCGGTTCTTCGTATAATACGTTTAATTTAAAATCTGCAGGTTGTACACTGGAAAGATAGCTGCCGTCTTTTGTTTTAAGTGAGTACACGTTCTTCATCATCAGGTCCCAAAGCGGCAGATTGGTACGTTGCGAAGTAGCTTTTAATAATTTGAGGAACAGTACTTTCTGGGTTCCGGCCACGGCATTCGTAGTATCGGGCGGCACATCCTGTGAAAACTCACCCACCTGGTAATTTCTGCCGTTATAGCTGTACTGGTAGGCTACCCCCAATACTTCATCAGATTGTAAAGGCTGATTAATTGACAGAAAACCGATCTGGGGGTTAAAAAAGTAATCGCTGGGGTTTAATTTTCGCGCAAATGTTTTTTCAAAATCCTGTACCGGACGCAATCCTAGCGACGATAACTTACTGGTGATGCTAGACGGGCTGCGGCTGGTGGGGTCGGTTATAATTCTGCTGTACAGGTTGTTGACATTGTTAGAAGGCAATACGTTATTTCCAGGTGTACCTGTGATAGAACCATTGAAGGGACTTGGTTCAGCCAGGTCCATTAACCCCACTACATCTCTTGTTTCGGTGGTGGAACCATTTCGGTTGGTTACCCATACTTCCATACGTAAGATCTGTACCTGTGAGGTTACCACAGGCAGCTTCGCCATGGCTTTATTGTAATTATTTCTGAAGTACTGGGCTAACAAAAAGTGGCGGTTCTCTTCATAATCATTGGCCTTGAACTCAAAATAGGTGTTCGCCGAACCGCCCTGTAAGCCGAGCGATTGTTTTTGCGAACGCTGGTTGGCCAGCACGCCGGTAATGAAAAGTTTACCGAATTGTAACTGGGTCTTTATCCCGAACAATTGCTGGGCTCCGGGTATCAGCGTACCTTTTGAAGAGAACGAAATATTACCGGCCTCAATCTTTTTGATGATCTCATCATCGGTACCGGTATAATCGAGCTTAAGCTGGTTATCAAAATCAAAATTGGCCAGGGTGTTATAGCTGATGGGCAATTTTAGCTTGTCGCCAATATTTCCGATCACACTCAGGTTGGCGTTCATGTCAAAATCGAATCCCCCGTTACGGCGGGCCCTTTCAGGCAGCGCCGGGTTTTTGATGTTCTGCCCCTGGTAACCGGCCAGGATGTTTACTTCACCCTGGGGTTTGATCTCAATTTTGCCATTCCCGAAAATGCGGTTGAACAGGTTATCTCCCATGGACATTTTGGGCCGCAGCATTTTGCGGTTGAGACTACTGAGGATATTCGATCTTTTCTTAAAGTAATCCGTTTCCTGTTTACGTGCCTGCATAGCCATGAACTCATCAAAGGTGAGATAGGTAGGTTTACGATAGTAAAAGTTGCCTATCTTTTCAATGATGTAGTACTGCTTTGTCTTGGGATCGTAAATAATGGAATCCTGGATGTTGGCCGGGTCGCTGAGACCCATCGAATTCCGTTGAGGAAAGGTAAATTTATCGCCCCGCCGGTCGTGCAGGGGATATTTCAATGTGTCAATACCTTGCGGTTTGCTGGTGTCCTGCCTGGGGGCATAGAAGGCCTCTGCGGTAGAACTCATACCAACGCAAGCAGCTACTATTAACACAAGTGTTATTCGGTTTCTGTAAGGTGCGCGTAACAATCTTCTCTAAAGAATTAGTTAGGTAGAGTTCCGATCCGATAGGCTCAAATGGTTTTTAATGCTTTCTTAATAATTTCTTCAACTGCACTAAGAGAAGGTTCCGCTTTTATAACACGTTGAATGGCCTGTTCGGCTGCAGCCCGGGCTATTCCCAGTGCAATCAAGGCATTTAACGCATCCTGTTCCAACGTATTGTTTATCAACGGCGAAATATTTAGGCCTGGCTTGCTTTTGCCGAGTTTATCCCTCAGTTCCAACACGATCCGTTCGGCCGACTTTTTTCCAATGCCTTTAATGGCTTCCAACTGCTTGGTATTTCCCTGTACAATAGCGCGCGACAGCTCATCGGGTTTCAGGGAAGACAGCATCATTCGTGCAGTAGCTGCACCCACACCCGACACGCTCACGAGCTGTAAGAACAGTTCTTTTTCTGCCACTTCAAAGAAGCCATACAGCGTATGGGCATCTTCCTTAATGTGCAAATGCGTATAGAGCAGCCCTTTATCAAGCGACTGTATGTGAGCGTAAGTATGCAGGCTGATTTGTAGCTCGTATCCCACGCCATTGGCCTCAATATGAACAATGGTCGGTGTTTTTAATACGAACTGCCCTCTGACAAATGCGATCATAGAACGAAAATAGGGAAATATAGAGAGGTTTGTGGCGTGTTGTTTAGTGTTTATGGTTATTTCATATTTCGGGGTCAGCTATATAACTTTTACCTAATGAGTGCGTTATATGATCAGTAACCAGCATGGCGGGGCAGGTGCTTATGAAAACCGGTGCCGGAGAGTGAGTACAGTGCGTGTGAAAAGCGAGGGTAATTCGGCTACACAGTGGTGGCATCGTGGGTTTTACTATAGAATCACGCAGTATACACGCACCCCTGCGCACTCCATACGCATTAACAACCCATAAGTGTCACTTGCGGGGCGGAAATCGTAAACTCCCTTATCTTTGCCAGCTTATTTGCTCAATTGATAGTGACTTTGTTCTTTAAAATAATTCAATATCAAACTTGTATAATAGTAGCATGACCCAAAAAATTACTGCCGCCATCACAGCTGTTGGCGGTTTTGTTCCGGAAGACAAGCTGACCAATGCAGACCTAGAAAAGATTGTAGATACCAATGATGAATGGATCCGGACCCGTACCGGGATTGAAGAAAGAAGAATTTTAAAAGGAGAGAAAGGCACCTCGGACCTGATTGTGCCGGCTGTAAAGCAGATATTAGAGAAAAGAGGCATAACTCCCGGGGAAATTGATGCCGTTGTTGTTGGAACGGTTACCCCGGATATGATGTTCCCTTCTACCGCTAACCTCGTTTGCTACAAGGCGGGTCTCAAAAATGCCTGGGGTTTCGACCTGCTGGCAGCCTGCAGCGGCTTTTTATACGCCCTCACTACCGGCGCCGCATTAATTGAAAGCGGCCGTTATAAAAAAGTGATCGTGGCCGGTGGCGATAAAATGAGCTCCATTGTTGACTATAGCGATCGTACTACCTGTATCATTTTCGGCGATGGGGCCGGGGCTGTATTGCTGGAAGCTAATACCGAGGGGTATGGCGTACTGGAC